>CAMPAX010000197.1 GCA_946633495.1 uncultured Lachnospiraceae bacterium
CCGATGATCAGAGTATCGCACTTTTCGAGCAGGTTGGAGATAACGTTCAGCTTATCAGCTACCTTAGCGCCGCCGAGGATCGCTACGAAAGGACGTACCGGATTCTCTACGGCATTGCCGAGGAAGTCGATCTCCTTCTGCATCAGATAACCGACAACTGCGGTATCCACATACTGGGTAACACCAACGTTGGAGCAGTGTGCACGGTGAGCTGTACCGAAAGCATCATTTACGAATACATCAGCGATGCTTGCAAGATCCTTGGAGAACTCTTCCCCGTTCTTGGTCTCTTCCTTGCGGAAACGGGTATTCTCAAGAAGGATCACATCCCCGTCCTTCATGGCATTGACAGCCTCAACCACGTTCGGGCCGACAACATTCTCATTTGCGACAAACTTTACCTCCTGGCCAAGCAGTTCGGAAAGTCGTACTGCCACGGGTGCCAGCGTCTTGGTGAGCTTATCCTCATCGGTTTTAACCTTGCCCAGGTGGGAGCAGAGAATGACCTTGCCGCCGTCAGCGATCAGCTTCTTGATGGTCGGAAGCGCAGCCACCAGACGGTTCTCGTCTGTGATCTTTCCATCCTTTAAAGGTACATTAAAGTCACAGCGGCAAAGCACGCGCTTTCCCTTAACATTGATATCGTCGACTGATTTCTTGTTGAGTGACATGTTCTATCCTCCTGTTTTAAATTTTATTCAGTGTCTATGCAGTTTCTCTGCGTCCGCAGGAAACGTTACATTTACATGATCCGTTCATAAAGCAAGGGCTCGGCCCATACAGACCGAGCCCCAGATAGATTTTAATATGTTTCGAGGTCGCGTGGCTGATTAGTCTTTCAGACTGCTGTCAAGCTCAGCGAAATACTTGATAGTTCTTACCATCTGAGATGTATAAGAATTCTCATTGTCATACCAGGAAACAACCTGTACTTCATACAGATCATCTGCGATCTGAGCAACCATTGTCTGAGTTGCATCGAACAGAGAACCATATCTCATACCGATAACGTCAGAAGAAACGATCGGATCCTCATTGTAGCCGAAGGACTCGCTTGCTGCTGCCTTCATAGCTGCATTGATGGCTTCCTTGGTAACGCCAGCCTTCTTAACAACAGCTGTAAGGATGGTTGTGGAACCTGTCGGAACCGGAACTCTCTGTGCAGAACCGATCAGCTTACCGTTCAGCTCCGGAATTACAAGGCCGATTGCCTTAGCAGCTCCTGTGGAGTTCGGAACGATGTTAGCAGCACCAGCACGTGCACGACGAAGGTCACCCTTTCTGTGAGGACCGTCAAGGATCATCTGATCGCCTGTATAAGCGTGGATCGTGCTCATGATACCGGACTGGATCGGAGCATAATCATTCAGAGCCTTAGCCATCGGTGCGAGGCAGTTTGTTGTACAGGATGCAGCGGAGATGATCTTATCATCAGCTGTCAGAGTATCCTGGTTTACGGAGAATACGATTGTCTTCAGATCATTGCCTGCAGGTGCGGAGATAACAACCTTCTTTGCGCCGGCATCGATATGAGCCTGAGACTTATCCTTGGAGCAGTAGAAACCTGTGCACTCGAGAACTACGTCTACACCGATCTCTCCCCACGGAAGCTCTGCTGCGTTAGCCTTTGCATAAATCTGAAGGGTCTTGCCGTCAACTGTGATTGTACCAGCCTCATCATCAGCAGTAACTGTGTGAAGATTCTGTCCGATCACGCCTGCGTAACCGCCCTGAGCTGTATCATACTTCAGAAGATGTGCCAGCATGGAAGGCTTTGTAAGATCGTTGATCGCAACTACCTCATATCCCTCTGCGCCGAACATCTGACGAAAAGCCAGACGACCGATACGACCGAAACCATTAATTGCTACCTTAACTGCCATTTCTTAATTCCTCCTGGAAATAATTTTGTGAACGTATCACTCACATATCACAATAATACCTTTTTTGAGGTTATATTTCAAGTGTGATTTCACTGTTTTTACATATTTTGTGCGCGTGCGCTTCCCCTTGCCATTTTGAGCTTCGATCACTATAATCAATATGATGACTGGCGAAAAGGTCCGGGCAATGCGGCTCTGAAACAGCTTTACCCGAATTGACCCGCAAAACACGAAGGACAGAAAGGAATCCACAGCATGATATACCCCGATTATCACCTTCACACGGAATTTTCCAGCGATTGTACGACTCCGATCCGGGATTTGATCACTTCGGCCAGGGCAAAGGGACTGACCGAGATCTGTATCACGGATCATCATGACGAAGATTTTCCGAAAGATACCGGTTCTCCGCACGAATTCCAGCTGGATTTTGAGCGGTATTTTCCTGCTCTTTCGGCCCTTCAGGAGGAACTGTCTCCGAAGTTTACCCTGAGGATCGGCATTGAACAGGGACTGATGCCCTCCACCTGCGAGAAAATGTCCGGTTTTTCCGGGAAATATCCCTGTCTGGATTTCATTATCTGCTCCACCCATGTGGTGGATGGATTCGACCCCTATTATCCGGATTATTTTGAAAAATGGGGCGAGAAAAACGGATACCGGAAATACTTTGAGGATATTCTCCATATAGTGACACATTTTACGGATTATAATGTCTATGGTCACCTGGATTATATCCTTCGCTACGGTCCCACAAAAGCCGATCATTTCAACGTCCATGATTACATGGAACTATTTGAAGCGATCTTTCGCTCCATTATCGAGAACGGTAAAGGGATCGAACTAAATACCGGTTCCCTCTATCGAGGCATGGACTTCGCCCATCCGCATCCGGAGCTTCTGAAGCTGTATAAGGAAATGGGCGGCGAGATCATCACTTTCGGAAGTGACGCCCACGATACCGTCCATGTAGGTCATGCATTTTCGGAAGGCGCCGAACTGCTTCTGAGCCTCGGTTATAAATACTACTGCACCTTTGATAAAATGCAGCCTGCCTTTCATTCGCTGTGACCCGCAGCAGACCGGTTCATATAGTGTTCTTTGGTCTTCTTTGGTCTTCTTAAAACCATTGCGACCTCAGCGAATCAAAAAAAGAATCCGCATCAAACTGCCAAAGGCATGATACGGATTCTTTTTAAATGTCTCTTTTATCTCTCTGTATTTTTTCTCTGTAATTTTTTCAAGGCTATAATCAGTCTGCTTTTATTCCGGTTCCGGATAATATTTCTGATCCAGTCTTTGCTCGAATTCCGATAACGGGAGGGGGCGGTCAAAGAAATACCCTTGAACGATATTGCAACGATTTCTCCGAAGCACATCCAACTGGGACACCGTCTCTACACCTTCCACCACGCACTCAAGCCCCATATCCTGTGCCAGAGAGATCACATGCCTGAACATCAGGTTCGATATGCTGTTTTCATCCTCATCATCCCTGGGGACAAAGCTCTTATCTACCTTCAGAACGTTCCAGGGAATCTCACGGATCAGATTCAGCGACGAATAACCTATACCGAAATCATCCACTGCCGTCCAGATACCCTCCTGCTGTAAGCCGCTTACCACGCGTTTCAGATCCCGGAACAGAACATCCGTTGTTGTCTCGGTAAGCTCGATCTCTATGTATTCATGCGGAACCTTATGCTTATCGACCACTGACAGAATATGTTCCAGAAGATCCGCATCCACCAAATGCTTTCTTGAGAAATTAACAGAGACTCGGACCACATCGCGCCCCTCATCCAACCATTTCCGGATATGCCGGCATACATGCTCCAGCATATAGAAATCCAGATCACAGATATCTGTATTGATCTCCAGGATCGGAATAAACTCCGCCGGCGGAACGATCTTACCGTTTTTCAGCCAGCGGCACAGTGCCTCGGCACCGGAGAGCTTCCTCGTCTCAATATCCACCTTCGGCTGATAGTATACCTGAAACTCTTCCTTCTCAAGCCCGGATCGGAATTCCGTCTGAACCTTTTTGATCCGATCCTTCTCAGCTTTCATACGGTCATCATAAATGACAATGGCACTTTCAGTCTGACTTTTAGCCGTATGAGATGAGATCATGACCTTGTCCATGATGTCCCCGGAACTCTTCAGCATGTAGGGATCCGGAAGCATATAGACACCGGCTGCAGCCGAAACGCAAATCCTCTTACTGTCCGAATTTCCGAAAGGAACCAATGTTCCCATGAACATATCAAAAACTTTTCTCTTCACCTTCCGGTCGAAGATCCCGACGAATTTGTCTCCACCCAGACGGATCACGATCCCGGTATCACCCATAGCTTCCGAAATCCTCCTGTAATAGTTTTTCA
>CAMPAX010000198.1 GCA_946633495.1 uncultured Lachnospiraceae bacterium
CTCAAGCGACCGCGCAAGCGCGTCGCTCGGACCTTTTGACCCTATCATCATAAAAATTGAATAAACCCATCATTTAATTCAATTTGTATAATGCAGATGGCAGGATTATAATACATACAAGATGAAGGATATAAGCATAACGATTATGCATTTTCAGTAAGAAGGAGCAGGATGTTATGGATAAGAAACTGAAAGTCGGTGTTTTGGGCGCAACCGGTATGGTAGGCCAGAGGTTTATCTCTCTTTTAGAGAATCATCCCTGGTATGAGGTGGTAACTGTGGCGGCATCTCCCCGCAGTGCAGGCAAGACCTACGCCGCGGCTGTGGAAGGCCGTTGGAAGATGGATACCCCCATTCCGGAAGCGGTAAAGAACCTGGTGCTTTATAACGTAAATGAAGTAGAGAAGGTTGCGGCAACTGTGGATTTTGTCTTCAGTGCCGTGGATATGACCAAGGACGAGATCAAAGCCATCGAGGAAGCGTATGCGAAGACGGAGACTCCTGTGGTTTCCAACAACAGTGCGCATCGATGGACTCCGGATGTCCCCATGGTTGTTCCGGAACTGAACCCGGAGCACTATGAGGTGATCAAGTACCAGAAGGAGCGTCTCGGAACCAAGAGAGGTTTCATCGCCGTAAAGCCGAACTGCTCCATTCAGAGCTATGCTCCGGCGCTCTTTGCACTTAAAGAATTCGAGCCGCAGGAGGTTGTGGTATCCACATATCAGGCTATCTCCGGAGCAGGAAAAACCTTTAAGGACTGGCCGGAGATGGAAGGCAATATCATTCCCTACATCGGCGGTGAGGAAGAGAAGAGTGAGCAGGAACCCCTTCGGATCTGGGGCAAGGTTGAGGACGGCGTCATCAAGAAATGTGAAGACGGACCGAAGATCACCAGCCAGTGTATCCGGGTTCCGGTGCTGAACGGACATACAGCAACCGTCTTCGTTAACTTCAAGAAGAAACCGACGAAGGAAGAGATCATCGAACGTTGGAGAAGCTTTAAAGGAGAACCCCAGGAGCTGAACCTTCCTTCCGCACCCAGGCAGTTCATCCAGTATCTGGAAGAAGACAACCGTCCGCAGGTACAGCTGGATGTGAATTTCGAAAACGGTATGGGAGTTTCCATGGGCCGCCTTCGTGAGGACAGCATTTTCGATTACAAGTTTGTGGGCCTTTCCCACAACACTCTGCGCGGCGCTGCCGGCGGAGCGGTGCTGTCTGCAGAACTTCTTACCGCAAAGGGATATATCAAGGCGAAAGAAGACTGATCAAAAGACCGTATAATGAATACTTTTACTGATACAGCCCACCAAAAAGGTGGGTTGTATTTTTATCAAAAATCCCAAAAAAATAGTACCATTTTTCAATGAAATGGTATATAATACCTTTTAGGTTTGTGAAAAATCCAAGTGAAAGGTATTTTGTGTAACATGAAGAAGAAAAAACTGATCCTGGTTACCTCACCACCGGCGTGTGGAAAGACATTTATATCCAAGAAACTGGCTAAGGCACTGACCAACTGCGTGTACCTGGATAAGGATACGCTGATCGTTTTGTCCAAGCAGATATTCAAGGTTGCAAATCAGGAGTACAACCGTTCTTCCGATTTCTTCCAGAGAGAGATCCGGGATTACGAGTATTATGCGGTACTTGATCTGGCCTTTGATGCACTGGAATACAATGACACGGTTCTGATCAATGCGCCGTTCACGGATGAGATCCGGGATGATGATTATCTTGACCGCCTGAGACATAAACTGGCGGAAAAGAACGCAGAACTGTGCGTGATCTGGGTACATACGGATATTGAGGTGGCTCACCAGAGAATGATCAGCCGGAATTCGGATCGGGATGTATGGAAGCTGGAGCATTGGGATGAGTATATCGCAACCCAGAATTTCAATAAGCCCGGAAATATTCCGGAATTGTTCGTGTTCAACAATTCATCAGATGAGGACTTCAAGAAGTCACTGGATGACGCAGTGAAATATATTCGCGGAGAGTAACGACGAGGAGGCCGGGTTTCACCCGGCCTTTATGCGTAACATAGAACGGAAAGAAAATGAGGTACAGAGCATGGCAGTGATCCGCCCATTTGCAGCATACCGCCCGGCAGAGGAGCTGGTTTCCCAGGTGGCTGCACTCCCCTATGATGTATATAACCGAAAGGAAGCTAAGGCAGAGGTGCAGCGTGTTCCGAAGTCCTTCCTGGCCATTGACCGTCCGGAGACTGTACACCCGGATGATTTTGACATGTACAGCGATGAGGCATATGCAACCGCACGCCGGCTGCTGGATCAGGCGATGCAGGACGGGACATACCTTCAGGAGGAAGCTCCGGTCTATTATATCTACGAACTGATCATGGACGGACGTTCCCAGACAGGGCTGGTGGCGTGTGCATCCATCGATGACTATGTAAATGAGGTCATCAAAAAACATGAGAACACCCGCGAAGAGAAGGAACAGGACCGGATCCGCCACATCGATACCTGTGATGCGCAGACCGGACCGATCTTTCTGGCATATCGCGAGCAGCCGGAGATCTCCGTGATCATCCGCTGCATTCAGCAGGATGAGGAACCGGTTTATGATTTTACGGCACCGGACGGGGTGACCCATCGGGTGTGGGTGATCGATGATCCCCAGGATATCAAGGCGCTGGAGCAGGAATTTGCAGCGCTGGATCAGATCTATATTGCGGACGGACATCATCGTGCGGCTTCAGCTGTAAAGGTTGGGCTGAAGAGAAGAGCGGAGAATCCGGATTATGACGGGACCGAGGAATTCAACTTCTTCCTGTCCGTTCTCTTTCCGGACAGTGAGCTGGCAATCCTGCCGTATAACCGCGTGGTCAAGGACTGGAACGGGCACAGCGCGGCTGAATTCCTGAAATACGCCGAAGAACTTGGAACCGTAACTCCTTCCGATACTCCGGTTCAGCCGGAAAAGAAAGGAACCGTCGGTATTTTCACAGAAGGAAAATGGTACCTTCTTACGTTCAAAAAAGAGCTTCTGAACGATGATCCGGTAGACGGGCTGGATGTGTCCTTACTTCAGAACAATCTGCTGATGCCGTATTTCGGGATCGATGATCCAAGAACCAGTGACCGGATCGATTTTGTCGGAGGAATCCGAGGTCTTGCGGAACTGGAAAAAAGGGTGGCGGAGGATGCGGTTATCGCGTTTTCCATGTATCCTACATCCATAGGGGAACTGTTCTCCGTGGCGGATGCGGGACTTCTCATGCCCCCGAAATCCACATGGTTTGAGCCGAAGCTCCGGAGCGGGATCTTCATTCACAAACTGTCGGAATGATCGGGTCTTTGATCTGCAAGAAAGGGATTGGTAAAGGATTTATGGCAAGAAAAGCGGTATTTGCGATCAACTGGATGGAAGTGGACGCATTGGTACATGCCAGACATGAGAATCCGCATCACATTCTCGGTATGCATGAGTGTATCGATGATGTATATATCAACATTTATCTGCCGGACGCAAAGGTAGTAAAGGTGAAGAATCTGGAGACCCGGAAGAGTGTCTCACTGGTATCGGACCGGGTGAAGGGCTTCTTCTCCGTGATCCTGAAGGACACAAAGACGTTTCCTTATGAGGTGAAGGCAAAATTCGAGGACGGACATGAGGAGACCTATATCGATCCTTATGTTTTTGAGCCGGTGATCGATCCCATCGACATCAGCCTGTTCAACGAAGGCAAGCATTATCAGATCTATGAGAAGTTAGGGGCTCATCCCATGACGGTGGACGGAGTGGCCGGTACGCTTTTTGCGGTCTGGGCGCCGAACGCGGAGCGTGTCTCCGTAGTGGGGAATTTCAACGGCTGGGACGGCAGACGCTATCCCATGCGGAAGCTGGATTATTCCGGCATTTTCGAGCTGTTCATTCCGGGAGATTTCCTGGATGAGATCTATAAATACGAGATCCGTTCCAAGACCGGACAGGTCTTCATGAAGAGTGATCCCTATGGCTTCACCTCCGAAGTTCGTCCGGCAAATGCGTCCCGTGTCACGGAGCTTCATTACACCTGGCAGGATAAGGCGTGGATGGCGGACCGGAATAAGGATACCGCGGATAAAAAGCCCATGAATATTTATGAGGTTCATCTGGGATCCTGGAAGCGTCCGAAGGACGGAAGAGAGTTCTATAACTATAAAGAGATCGCTCTTCGGTTGGCAGAGTACATGAAGGAAATGGGTTACAACTATGTGGAGCT
>CAMPAX010000199.1 GCA_946633495.1 uncultured Lachnospiraceae bacterium
CCTTCTTTGCTGCTGCCTTCGGAGCTTCTGCCTTCTTTGCTGCTGCCTTCGGAGCTTCTGCCTTTGCAGCTTCCGCCTTCTTTACTTCTTCCTTCTTAGCTGCAGCTTCAGCAACCTTCTTCTCTGCCTTCTCAACTGCCGCTTTCAGATCCTTAACACCTGCTGTCTTCTTACCTGCAACTGCCATTTCTTTTTCCTCCCATGAGAAATAATACTTAACACTGAATACATTTTTTAAAACTAGTACAAATTTCTGTCTGTTCTTTGCTTTTACGTTTCCGATTGTAAAACGAACGCAACATTTTTGCAACTTTTTCCTGCATTTTCTCTTTATTGACGATGAAACGAAAAAAAACAGAATGCATTCAAAACAATTTGCACAATATAAAACACAGAATCGCAAAAATGAAAACGATCACAAAAACAGCAGCAAAAAACGCCGTCCATTTTTGTAATCGTGTTCAATTTTACAGCACAGTGAAAAATCAGATGCTGTTTTTCGTCACGATCACATTTCCGGTTTTAACGATACTGGATTCCGGAATGTATCCGCGGATCGGTGAAAGTGGATAAATATTTGTATAACGGCCGATCACACTTCCGGGATTCAGAACGCTGTTACAGCCCACTTCCACATGATCTCCCAACATGGCACCGAACTTTTTCAGACCGGTTGCGATCTCGATATCACCATACTCTCCGCTGCCCTTTACCACCACCAGAGTTTTGTCGGATTTCACATTGGAAGTTATGGAACCGGCTCCCATATGGGAATAATATCCAAGCACGGAATCTCCCACATAATTGTAATGCGGAACCTGTACATGATCGAAGAGGATCACATTCTTTAACTCCGTGGAATTTCCCACAACACAGTCAGCGCCGACAAGTGCATTTCCCCGGATAAATGCACACTGACGTACTTCGGTATTCGGGCCGATGATGGCAGGTCCGTGAATATATGCGGAATCAAAAACAACTGCGGTTTCATGCACCCACACATCCTCGCCGCGCTGCTGATACTCCGGACCAAGGGTCGCTCCCAGCTCACGGATAAAATCACCGATCTTCGGGAGTACCTCCCAGGGATAGGTCACGGATTCCATCAGAGGCGCCGCCAGAGTGTGTTCCAGATCATACAAATTCTTTACTTCCAATAACTGCTCGTTCATTTTTCCAGTCCTTTCATCTTTCACTTGTTATTGCTTACTTTATTACTCCGGCTTTATGCCGGATTCCCGGTCGGATCTCCTGCCGTTTTTTCCGCTGCCGCTTTCCCGGTATTCTTCGTGTTGGTTTTCGTCTGCTTCTTTGTCTGATAATACGGCTTCGTCCGATCAAATACCCGGGTGATCTGATTTTGATTCCGGATCCCCTTTACCATATTTGTGCAGCGTGTCACATAATCGTTCATCTTCCCCATGTATTCCTGGGGTGTGATATTCCCCTCCGCCACTCCGGTAAGGCCCTTCTCCCAGCTTGCGGTAAGATCCGCCCGAAGCAGTCCGTTTATGGAATAATAAACCACATCATAAATGATCTCCCCCAGCTGTGTCGGAGTGATGATCTGGGTCTTCTTATTCAGTGCGATATAGGTATTCGTTACCAGTTTGCTGATGATGGAATCCCGTGTAGCTGAAGTTCCGATACCGGAGCCCTTGATCTGTTCCCGAAGTTCTTCGTCCTCAATCAGCTGTCCGGCATTCTCCATAGCCAGGATCAGAGTGCCCGAACTGTAACGCTTCGGAGGCGAGGTTTCTCCTTCTTTCACCGAGAATCCGTTACAGGAAAGAAGGCTTCCCTTTCTGAGTCCAAAGATCACCTGCACCGCAAGCTCCGCATCGTACCGTGCCGTCTCTTCACTGCCGGAGCTTCCATCCTCCCCGGTACCGGTCTTTGCAGAATCGGCGTCGTCTTCTGTCCCGGCAGTATCCTCCGAACGATCTGCCTGTTCTTTTTTCTTCCCGTAGTTTCGGTCCGCGATCACCAGGTATCCGGGCTTCAGAAGACTCTTAAAATTCGCAAAGAACATTTCACCGTTCCTGGACAGTTCCACTGCCGTCTTCTGGTATTCCGCCGGCGGATAGAAAATGGACAGGAATCTGCGAACGATCAGGTCATACACCCCGGCCTTCACCCTTGGAAGGGATGCAGCCTGGCCTACCGCCTGTCCCGTAGGGATAATTGCGTAGTGATCGGTGATCTGCTTATCATTTACATATCTGGATTTTGCCAGGCCCTTATAGCCGCCAAGATTCACCACATTCTGTGCATACGGTCCGAGCGCCGGGTAGGAAGCCAGTCCCCGGAGATTCTTGTCGATCTCCTTTGAGACAGCGGTAGAAAGGACCCTCGCATCCGTTCTGGGGTAAGTGACCATTTTCTTCTCATAAAGTTCCTGCACGATCTCCAGCGTCTCTGACGGATTGATCTTGAAGATCCTGGAGCAGTCATTCTGCAGCTCTGCCAGATTATAAAGCAGCGGCGGATTCTTCTTCTCTGTCTTCTTTGTGATCTTCTCTACCCGAAGCGTCACCGGAAGGGGTTCCTCCAGCATATGGATCAGCTCTTCGGCGGACTCTCTTTTCTTAAATCCGTTTTCTTTATAAAGCAGCGGACTGTTCTCATATTTACTGCCGGGGACCGCCTTCCACTCTGCTTCGAACAGCATGGTATTGTCTGCTTCCTCCGGCTTCTTTCCCACATTTGCAAGGACGCGGTAAAAGGGGGTCGGCGTAAAGTCCCGGATTTCCCGTTCCCTCTGCACGATCATCCCGAGAACACAGGTCATGACACGTCCCACAGCTATGACACATTTGTCCATTCCCAGATAATTCTTCACGGAATAGGAATACTTTAATGAAAGCGCCCGGGAGAAATTGATCCCCATCAGATAATCTTCCTTTGCGCGAAGATAAGCCGCATCGGAAAGGGCGTTGTATGCGGAAAGAGGCTTTGCCTCGCGGATCCCGCGGTTGATCTCCTCATCCGTCTGAGAATCGATCCAGACCCTGTATTTCTTCTTGCTGTCCGGCACTTTCGCCATCTGGTCCACCAGCCGGTAGATATATTCTCCCTCCCGCCCGGAGTCGGTGCAGACATAAATGGTATCCACATCATCCCGATTCAGAAGCGAAGACACGATCTTAAACTGATTGGCCGCAGACGGGATCACCTCATACCGGTATTGCTCCGGGATAAAGGGGATCGTGTCCATACTCCACTTTTTCAGTGCAGGGTCATAGGCATCCGGATAACTCATGGTCACAAGATGCCCCACGCACCAGGTAATGATGGTGTCGTTCTCCTCGATAAATCCGTTTTTTCTGGCACTGCGAATGCCCAGTGCCGACGCAAATTGCTGCGCGACACTGGGTTTCTCAGCGATAAATAATCGTTTCAAAAATTCTGTCTCCTTGATTATTCAACATATGTCAGAAGATCTGCCACTTCTTTCCGCGGAACCGGATCCGGTGTGAATTTCGGATATCCGATGGTCATGAGGCAGGATACGCTCTGTCCTTCCGGAAGACCGATGATCTCTGCGATCTTCTTCTCATCAAAGATTCCCATGATGACACTTCCGACGCCCATGGAATGAGCAGCCAAAGAAAAGGTCTGGGTTGCTATGCCGGCGTCAAACATTTCCCAACGGTCTTCCTTTGAAGTAGTAAAAGAGCCATCTCTTTCATAGCCGCAGCGTTTGTTTACCGTGGCAATGACCACTACCTGCTTTGCCTTCGCCAGAGTCTTCTGATTTCCCTCGAATCCAAGGACTCCTTCTTCACAGATCTTTGCGATCTTATCCGCATCCTCCACCACATAGTAACGTGTAGTCTGCGTATTCTTCCAGGACGGCGCAAACCGTGCCAGATCGATGATTTTCTCGATCGTAGCATGATCCACCAGCTCATCTGTGTAGCGGCGTACACTTCTTCTCTCCCTGATACAGGTATCCAGTTCCATAAGTAACAACCTCCTTTTATTTAAAATTTCCGGGTTTCTTTTTTTACGGTCTCACGGTTCATTCTCCGCCGGGCCGTTGTTTTTGCTGGAATTCTCCGATGATTTATGTTACACTATCTTCCGTCGAGCAGGACAGGTGATCGCGGCTGGCTTTCGCCAGGTGAGGAAAGTCCGGGCTTCACAGGGCAGGATGCCGGATAACGTCCGGCGGAGGCGACTCCCGGGA
>CAMPAX010000200.1 GCA_946633495.1 uncultured Lachnospiraceae bacterium
GGAGCACCGGGGAATTTCGGCGGAATGCCCGGAGGTTTCGGTGGAGCGCCGGGTGTATTTCCCGATGCCAAGGTTGGTTTCCTTGGAGCACGGTCCGCCCTTCGGTGGAACGCCAATCCTTCCGACGGTTTCGGTGGCGAGTTCCGACCGGGTCAGGGAGGTGAGTATCCCGCGGATGGATCAAAGCCTCTTGGTTCACAGAGCATTTCCGCAACCTTAGGGGAGATGGAAACCCTACGAAAACAGGTGAATTCCCAGAACTTCTGGACCGTGTTTTCCATGATCGGCATTATGATCGTGGTCGTGTTCGCAAGGGTGGGCGACCGGAGAATGCCAGGCAGCGGATTTTCCATCCTGCCGATCATTTTGCTCCTTTTTATTGCCAGTATAGTGGGACTCTTCTTTGCTTTGAAGGGTGGAAACACGAAGCGGAAAAAGCTGAAATATCTGTACAAGGAGACCTTTGTACGGCAGATGCTGAACCAGCATTTTCAGGATGTGTATTACAACTGGGAGCAGGGAATGGATCAGCAGCTGATCCGCGCCAGCGGCGTGTGCCGGTTAGGTAACCGATATCATTCGGAAGATTATCTGAATGCGGTATATCGGGGGATCCGATTCCAGCAGGCAGATGTGACGATTCAGTATCATACCAGCAGCGGGAAAAGTTCCCATACTACCACCTATTTCCAGGGGCGGATGTTCTGCTTTGAGTATCCGTCGAAGAGGAGCCAGGCGGTACAGGTTTACTCAAAGAATTTCATATATGCGGGAGACCCCGGAGGACAGGGGCAGATCCGTCGCAACAAGCTTCAGATGGAAAGCGTGGAGTTCAACAAAGAATTTACGGTTCGTTCCGAACTGCAGCACGATGCATTTTATATCCTGACACCGCAGATGATGGAGCGGCTCATGATGCTGAAGCAAAAATATGGAAATGTAACCCTGGTTTTTGACAGAGGATATCTGATGGTCGGTCTCAATTCAAGAATGGATTCCTTTGACGCGGACCTTCGGAAGCCCATCAATTATCAGAATGAAATGATGCGGATGCGTAACGATGTGGCGGTGATAGAAGAACTCATCGCACTCTTAAAATGTATACCGGAATAATTGTTAGAAACGGAATCAGAAAGGAGAACAGAATTATGTTGTGGGCAATAGGCGGAATTGTAGCATTTATCCTGATCCTGATCATCGCATGGATCAGCATGGCAAATGGAATCAAAGTGGCAAATCTGAAATGTGACGAGGCTCTGTCCGGAATCGATGTAGCGCTGACAAAGCGTTATGATGTCCTTACAAAAATGGTGGATGTGGTCAAGGGATATCAGAAGCATGAGGTAGAGACGCTGACAAAGATCGTACAGATGAGAAGCAATATGTCCATGGCAGAACGCCAGGATGCAAGTAATCGTATGGATCAGCTGGCAGGACAGATCCGGATCCTTGCGGAGCATTATCCGGAGCTCCGTTCCAGCCAGAACTTTATGGCGCTGCAGACTGCCATTATGGATGTGGAAGAGCATCTGCAGGCATCCCGTCGGTTGTATAACGCAAATGTGACCGCGTACAACACCAAGATCGTGTCCTTCCCCAGCAGCCTGGTGGCAGGAAGCATGGGAGCGGTTTCACGTCAGTTCTTCGAGGCAGAAGCTCAAAAGCGGATGGACGTGCCGATGAATTTCTGATACGGCCGATACATATTGATAACCGAAAGGACGGTTCCATGAATCTCATGGAGCCGTCTTTGTCTGTCCGGGACATAGGGAAGAAAACAGTTTCCAACAACGCCCGTTTCTGCTATACTATTTGATGGGGAAAAAGACTATTTTAGTATGCGTGGGCTATAATGGAGAATAATTTTTTTTCGAAAAACCGAATCCTGAAAATGATTCTTCTGGTGCTGATCTGCATCGGGATCAACATGGCCGGAAGCCGGCTGATGAGTGCGTTGGAGTGGCCTTTATATATGGACTGCATCGGCACTGTGATCGCCGCGGCTATGTGTGGTTATCTGCCCGGAATAGCAGTTGGTATCTTCACCAACCTGTTCAAGAGTCTTTTTGACGTGTCTTCCGTCTACTATTCCATTATCAATACGTTGGTCGCTATCCTGGTCTACCTGGTCGCAAAAAAGGGATATCTGAAAAAATTATACGGTGCGGCAGGTCTGATTCTTATCATAACAGCCATAGGCGTCACTTATGAGCTGATTTTGGCTGCTATCATGGAAGGGAGCATCAGTGATGTTCCGATCATCCATGATACCCTGATCGAGCTGGCCGACAAGTCCATCACCATCGGGATCCTGCTTCTGCTTATTCATTTTGTGCCCGAAAAACAACAGAAGTTCCTTCGTTGTGAGGGCTGGCAGCAGAATCCCTTGTCCGACGAGGCGAAAAAACTGGTTAAAAAAGGCAGGAAAAACCGCGGGATCTCCCTTCGGATGAAGCTGGTGCTGGTTCTGACCACCGTCTTCGTGCTGATGGGGATCGCAGCCATGTCCATCAGTGTGATGCTGTATCGCAGCTATACCATTGATGAACACAGTGAACTGGCTGAAGGAACCAGCAAGCTGGTGGCCGAGCTGATCAACGGGGATCTGGTGGATGACTATCTCGAAAGAGGGTATGAGGTTCCGGGATATAAGGAGGCGGAAACCAGGCTGTATAAGATCCTGGGGCAGAATAAAGAGATCAAATATCTTTATGTGTATAAAATTCTCCCGGACGGGTGCCACGTGGTTTTGGATGTGGATACTCCGGATGTTCCGTCGGAGCCGCCGGGAACCATTGTGGAATTTGATGAGTCCTTCTCGGAGGAACTGCCGCAGCTGCTGAGAGGCGAACCCATAGAACCGAAGGTGACGGAGGATTCCTATGGCTGGCTGGTGACGTCCTATATACCGGTGAAGAATTCCAGGGGAGAGACGGTATGCTACGCCATTACGGATGTATCATTGGAAATGATCACCTCCAAGGAGCTGAGCTTCCTGTCGCGGCTGCTTCTGATCTTTATCAGCTTCCTGATTCTCGCCATCGCCATCGGGCTCTGGATCTCGGAATATGACATCATCATTCCCATCAATTCCATGGCCCTCAGTGCCAGCAAATTCGCTTACGATGAAGAAGATTCTCTCGAGGAAAATGTGGAGCGGATCCGTGGTCTGGACATCCACACCGGAGACGAGATCGAGAATATGTACAAGGCTCTGACCAAGACCACGGAGGACAGCGGTAATTACGTCAGTGCACTCCGGGCAAAAACCGAGACCATTTCTCAGATGCAGAATGCACTGATCATGGTGCTGGCGGATATGGTGGAGAGCCGGGATGAGTCCACAGGGGATCATGTGCGGAAGACGGCGGCTTATACCAGGATCATCATGGATAAGCTGAAGGAATTCGGGTATTATACGGATCAGCTGACGGACCAGTTTATCTTCGATGTGGAACATTCCGCACCGCTGCATGACATCGGGAAGATTGCCATATCGGACGTGATCCTGAACAAACCGGGCCGATTGACTGAGGAAGAATTCAACATCATGAAGACCCACACCACGGCCGGGGCACAGCTGATCGATCAGGTTATCCGGACAGTCCCCGATTCCGGTTATTTAGTGGAGGCAAAGAATCTGGCGGAGTATCACCATGAGAAATGGAACGGCATGGGATACCCTCATGGGCTGTCGGGGGAGGATATCCCGCTATCGGCAAGGATCATGGCTGTTGCGGATGTATTCGATGCACTGGTGTCCGAACGCTGTTACAAGGAGGCATTTCCTTTTGACAAAGCCATGCAGATCATCCGGGAGGATGCAGGGAAGCATTTTGATCCCAAGGTGGCAGAGGCATTTCTGGCGTCCAAAGATGAGGTGCGGCAGGTGGCGGAGCATTTTACGGTGAACAAGGCGTCCCGGGAGGTGGGCATGACGGACCGGCTCCGGGCAGAGATAAACGAGGAGCAGAAGAAATAAAGTTCAAAATAACGGAGCGCGGGAAGCGCGAAGTACGGAATCATAATAACGGAGCGCGGAAAGCGCGAAGTATGGAATCATAATAACGGAGCGCGGGAAGCGCGAAGTACGGAATCATAATAATGGAGCGCGGGAAGCGCGAAATACGGAATCGGAATAAGGAGGAATCTAACATGGGCGAGAAGAAGCGTCTGGTAACCCGA
>CAMPAX010000201.1 GCA_946633495.1 uncultured Lachnospiraceae bacterium
AACATTTCGGCAACTATATAACTGTGCTAAAGAACAATTCCTGTAATGAGATCAAAAGTCAGATCAGAAGGAAGTTTATCCTTCCCGGTAGAAAAATTTCCAAAGTATTCCCAAAACTTCGCTTTCTGTTCTTCACTTATCCCTTCTGAAGGCAATAGATATGTCACCGGACAGATCAACGAGGTACCAGCTTCGCGCTTTTTATTCATCTGGATTGTCGGTCCGAAATATTTCTCCGGAAAAGATTCATCTTTTACATATCCTGCTTCGGACATTTTTTTATCCAGTTCCCGCAGATTCTTTTCTAAAACTCTGACATCAACTGTCCGGAGCATTTCCGATGTGATTTTCTCTGTAAAAGGTTCTTCCGTATAATCTGCGTCTTCTGTACATTTCGTTCCGTCAAAATGAAAAAAGATGCGATCATCCGTTCTAATCCCCTTATAGTACTTTCGATATAATGCAACGAAATGACCGATGGCGGGTTTGCTGCCATAAACCCCGTCGAGCTCATAGGTAATACCGTTTTCACCGTAAATGACCGGTGTCCAATTTGAAGTGATTTGAGTCTCTAAATCATCTTCTGTCTGTTTTTCAGTATTGTTTGTGGTGTTTTCAGTATTATCCGTTGCATTTTCTTTTCCACCCTCGGTCTGTTCATCTATATGCTCTGTGGTCGATTCTCCGGTTGGATTCTCTTCAGTATTGTCTTTCTTATCTTCTGTTACAGGTTCATCGGTTGAACCGGTTATTTTCTTCGTTTCCTCAGATTGTTCTGCTTTTTTCTCCCCTTTGTTACGATCATAAGCTTTCTCGGGATCATCGCTTTGTTTTTCCTGATCCTGTTCCTTCATTTTCTGACCTTCATTTTCCCTGTCATCCCATTCTGATTTATTTGGATCCTGTTCTTCACTTTCTTTCTTTGAGGAAGTGGTCGATGCCTCCTCACGAATCTCCTCTGTCACATTCTCCTCCGTTGCCTCAGAATGAGTTTCCGTAGTCTCTTCCTCCGGCCGGTCTACGGAATAATCGGATACAATGAACACGATGGCCACAGCCACCGCAAGTCCGGCAAAAACGGAGACGCAGCGCCATACGATCTTTTTCCCACTTCGATCATTATTTCCCGTTTCACCCGGTTCCGTCCCGGATCTGTCCTGCGTTTTTATTTTTTTCTTTCCTCTTTTTGCCTCATACGCATCTCTTGCCTCGAGGACACATTTTGTCATTTCCTTATAATCCTTCATAAAGAAATCCCTCGCTTTCCATTTCCGTCCGTAATGCTTTCTTCGCATTATAGAGAAGATTCTCGATCTGCTTTTTTGACTTTCGCATGATTTTTGCTGCTTCATCATTTCGAAAGCCTTCGAAGTAATTGAGCCAGAGCACCTGCCGGTATTCCGGTTTTAAACGATCGATGGCTTGATTCAGTTGGATCTTCGCTTCATTTTTCAGATAATCCCGTTCCAGATCCGTTTTCGAGCTGATGTCTTCTGCATCGTCCAGACTGATCTCTCCCCTCGACTTCAACTTTCGAAGTGTTGAGATTGCTTTATTTCGTCCGATGGCATATAGCCAGGTCTTAAAGGAACTGTCTCCTCGAAACTTCGGTTTCTTGATCGCAAGCTGTATAAAGGTTTCCTGTACACAGTCCTCAGCAAGACTTACATTTTGAAAATACTTGTCAAGATAAAGGAGAAGTCCATCTTTATAATCACGGATCAGTTTCTCCATCCCCAGATCATCACCCTCCAGAAAACGGCGGTAGCTACTTGCACCGTTATCCATTGAGAACTCCTTTCCGATGGTATTTATCCCTTAGACGCACTATGGGTTGAAAACACTAAAAAGAATTTCATGTCAAGATGAGCCCCGGCACTCACCTTGAGCACCGGATCTGATAAATCTTTATCACATAGTCACATTACTCCGCAAGATATCCATCTGCGTCAAATGTATATTCTGTCCCGTTGATCTTTACCGTCTCCCCCTTCGGATACCAGCCTTTTTCATCCTCGAACCACCAGCCCTTGCTGTTTTTTCTCCACCTGCCCTTTGGCTGATATATCCATGCACCATTCTTTGACAGCCAGTAACCGTCGACCCACTCATTGGAGGCCATAGATCCGTCTTCATGGAAGTAATACCAGGTACCCTCTATCTTTCGCCAGCCGGTCTGCATCACCCTGCTCTCGGGATCCAGATAATACCATTCCCCGCTCCATCTCAGCCATCCGGAGTGCAGCATATCATAACCATAGCCTTCCGTACTGTCGGCATAAAACCAATGATCTTCTATCCTGATCCAACCACGATTATTCAGTGCACAGGCAATCCCGTTTTCATCAGTAATAAACGTTTCATAGAGCACAGTTCCATCGCCGACACCCGATCCGGAAATGATAAGATAGCCATGGGTATTGAACCCATATCTTTTCCCGCAAATACGGTACATCACTCCTGTCGGCGCGGCTCCGCCTTTTTTATAGTAGTACCAACGACCGTCGACCAGGAGCCATTGCTGAGAATATAGCTTTCCTCCCGGCTTCGCACGATAATGCACATCCCTATATCTTCCTTGTCCGGTAGGAAGCCAGAATTCTGTATCATCATACATCTTCCCTTCCCGATCAAAGCCGTAATACCCATTCCTGATCCACTGAGCTTTACTCTTTACGGGAGAACCATTCTCAAGATAGAACCATGCATCTCCCGCAGCATTCCATCCCTCAGTGAGCAGGAGCGCATGCCCCTCTCCGTCTCCGGCGTACCATACATCACCGATTTTCTGAAGGGTTTCTATCTGAAGTTTCCCTTTATCAGAAAAAAGGTAACTTTCGCCGCCAACTTCAGCGATCCCCTGCACTACCTCCCCGTTGGAATCACAGTAATAGTAATGTGCCCCATTCCAATCAATCCAGGTATCCTTATAAAGTTTTCCATCTTCCTTCGCATAGTAATGATGAACCCGATCCTCTTCATCCCTGATCGTAAAATAGCCATCTGAATATAGCTTACCATTTTCATCAAAGCCGTAAAAATCATCTTCGATCTGCTTCACACAGTTGCATAACAAATCTCCGTGTTCCAGATAATACATATACCCATTAAGGTTTTTCCATCCATCTTCCGGACTCGGCACTTCTGCAACACCGTTTGCGTCCGAAATATACCATACTCCATCGATTTTCCCTACGGCGTTTTTCCGGATCACACCTGTATTTGAGAATAAATAGGTTATTCCTTCTACTTCAAAAAGTCCCTTTGCCGCGCTGCCGTCGGCGGTATAAAATACCTGCTGTTGCGCCCACCAGCAGTCCCTGAGAAGTTTTCCACCCCATGGTGCGTGATAATAATTGGTTTCCTCCCCCTGTTTAATGCTAAAGGATTCATTTTCGAACATGAAACCATATTCATTAAAACCATAATACTCATCCCCGATCTGAACAACACAGTTCACCGCAAGCGTACAGTCATCCAGATAATACCGATCTCCGCCAATAATGCCGCTCCACTCATTATGATACAGTTTTCCGTCCTTCTTCGCTCTGTAACTAATAATGGTCTGTCTGGTCGGAGTTCCCAACTCAGAATCATAGTACATAACCCCGTCCCTGGATTCAAAATCCAGGTCACAGAACATAATCCCCGAAGGATCAAAACCATAATAATCCCCATCAATCTCCCGAATGCAATTTACAACCTTCTCCCCATCAACATAATAATATGTTTTTTCAGCTTCGACAAACCAACCGTTTTCCGGCGTATCCGCCCTCACGACACCTGTTTCAAGAAACAAAACAATCCCCAGAAAAAGAACGCTGATCAGATTCTTTTTTATTTTTCCCATGTTGCTCCTCCTCCATATAATAACTAAGAGCAGTATAGCCCATCCGTTTTTCCGTCATTGATCCCCCTGCCACTGCGCTTAAGGTTATACCTTGAGAACTCCGGTTTATTTATCCTTTAGACGCATTGTCAGATAAAAAACACTAAGCTCGTTTGAAATACAGAAGAGCATACCACCGGTGTCCAGCACAGATTATCTCCCCTGTATCATCAACTGATCCGCCTTATTGTCCATAATCGAGTAGGAGGTGTCCCCTCCTACTCGATGTCGCGTTGGCCGGCAAATGTGCGTGCAAGCACGCCCGCTTGCCG
>CAMPAX010000202.1 GCA_946633495.1 uncultured Lachnospiraceae bacterium
TGAGACCTACAACGATGAGAACTGGAAGTCCAACCAGACGGATGCCCTCTGTTCAGTGGATCAGGATTGGAGAGACAAGACCGGCTGCACCACAACAAATGAGTACATGCTGAAGGGTAAATACATGGTATCTCCGGGTTCCGCATATGTAATGCCCACAAAGTCCGATGAGTTAAAGACCACCTGGGCACAGGTGACCAAGTGTATCCGCGAGAATTCCTGGAAAGCGATCTATGCGAAATCCGATGAGGAGTTCAACACCATCGTAAAGGGAATGCAGGCACAGGCAAAGGGCTTCGGATATCAGGCATGCTGGGATTGGTCCAATGAACAGGCTAAGGCCCGTAAAGCGGCTGAAGACGCAGCTTCAAACTAAATCCACCTGGAAAATGTATAAACACTTATAAACTTAATTTTGGGCGGGCTCATGAAAATGGCCCGCCCATAGTATAAAAAACTTTGACGATCCAGAGTAGGATCTGATATGATCTTAAATAAGATCTTTGACAGGATCTTTGATAAGATCAGGAGAGTGTCAGGCGTGTTTTGACGACGGACGCAAATCGCTCCGGGAAAAGAGGGAAATCATGATGAAGGTATTTAATATCGATGGACCGATCTACAGATTCATGTCCACCCTTACGAATATCTTTGTACTGAATGTGTGCTGGATCCTTGGAACATTGATCGGGCTTGGAACCACCGTCGGCGTATCCACCGTGGCTGCGTTCGACGTGGGACTGAAAATGGCAGAGAATAAAGAAGGGTATGTGGCGCGGCAGTTCATTCAGGCATATAAAAAGAACCTGAAGCAGGGAATCCCTCTCGGACTTATCACGCTCATCGCAAGCTATACGGTATATCTCGACTTTGAACTTTTCAACAAGATCCCGGACGCGACCATTTTCCTTTGCATTTGGGGCTTTCTTTCCGGAGCAGTCTTTTTCACCTGCTTTGTTTATGCATTTCCGCTGACTGCAAGATATGTGAATACGTTCCGGAATACCATTAAGAATTCATTCCGTATCTCTGTACGGTATTTCGGAAGAACCGCGCTTCTGGCGGTGATTCTGGCGGTGGAGGTTCTGGCTTTTATGTGGAATACCACCACGATCTTTATCGGGCTTTTATTCGGACCTACATTGATGATCCTTACGGTGTCCATGTTTGCCATGCCCATCTTCCGCAGGATCCAGAAAGAGAATACGGAAGAAGGAATCGAACATTATGAGGACGATTCCGAGTAGATCTGCAGAGATCAGGAGTTTTGTTTTCTGAATTCCGCAGGGCTGCAGCCTGTATGCTTTTTGAACTTGATATGAAAGTAATCTACGTTTTTATAGCCCACCATTTCAGCAACTTTATAAACCTGTGCCTTGGTGGAAAGCAGGATATCCTTGGCTTTTTCGGTCCGGATGTGATCTAAATAAGCGTTGAAATTCATTCCCATCTTCCGGCTGAAGATCTTTCCCAGGTAGGAACTGTTGTAGCCGAAGAGGGGAGCGATATTTTCAAGAGTGATATTCGTCTGGTAGTTGTGGCCGATATAGTAGATCACATCATCGATGATGCTGTCTCTGGAGGAATATCCGATGGAGGACATGATCATATCGAACTGCTCAGTGAAGAAGAGCAGGATCTCATGCAGGTAGTTGCTGTTCATGATGTAATTCAGCGCTTCCGAATTCGCCGGGAAGGGAATCTCGGCCTGACTGTACAGGAGGAGCAGCTTTTCTTTGATCTTTAAATAGATATCGATCAGCAGATTCTTTTCGTCTTCGATGGAAAGCGGAGCATTGTAGAGCGCCGCCTTCAGATGACGCAGAGACTCTGCTGTTTTATTGCGGTTAAATACCTGAATGTTATTTACAAGCTGTTCGGAATAATCGGTAATGATGCTGTTTTTCAGATCCTGTTTTTCCGGATCCGACAGATCTTCGTCATTTTCGGATTCGGATTCCGGCATGTCTTCATACAGCATGATATGCTGATTTTCGTCGCAGAAGAATCTGTGCTCCATAAGGTGAAGCGCTTCGTGATAGGAACGGGGAATTTCCGATACGTGTTTTACCACACTTCCGCAGGCGATGAAAATGGAATCCAGAGGGGAATTCTTTTCCGGCGGGAGTTCATTATCGTACTTCTCCAGCATCTGGTTCATCCGTTCGATGGGGTGGTGTCCTTTCAAAAGGAGTACCTGTTTGTCATCGATCTGCACGGCTTCGATCTCCTGCTCATCCTGATTCGACACGCGGAGCAGATCGGACAGACTGTAAGGAATGTCCGCAGTTTTCTGATCGTATTTCTCATAGAAGAGGATCCGGTAGCCGGAATGGGTGAGACCTAATTCCTGAATCTCATCCTCATTCAAAGTCAGTTCCTCGGTGAAGAATCCCCGGAGCAGGGATTTTCGTGTTTTAGAGAAGAATTCTCCCCTGGATTCTTCCGCCCGTGCCTCATTATCCAGATCAACGCGGATCTTCCGGATCACATCCAGAAGCTTCTCCGTATCCACCGGTTTGGTCAGATAGGAGAGTACTCCGTAATTGATGGCGGTCCGGGCATACTCAAAATCCGAATAACCGGACAGGACCACCACTTTTCCCGTGAAGCCGGCAGCCCGTGCTTCCCTTATGGCATCCAGTCCGTGGAGCTTCGGCATTTTAATATCGATCAGAACCACATCTGGATTCATGGTTTCGATCACCTGCAGTGCTTCGCTTCCGTTGGAGGCTTGTGCGGCGATCTCAAACCCTTCTGCATTCCAGTCGATGATTCCGCAGAGCCCCATGCGTATGATCTTTTCGTCGTCGGCGATAAGTACTTTATACATAGATTACCTTTCTGTTGTAAAGAGGATACTGCAGGCTTTCCGTCAGCCCCTGAGATTACTTACGAGTTTTTCGGAAAAGCCGGTGATCTTATTCGTCCAGTCGATGGCGTGTTTCATCCAGCTTTCCGCATAAGGATAATAATTCCAGATATCACAGGCAGTTCGTTCATTTGCCAGGGCGATTCCGTGACCGCCCTCCGCGTAGAGATGAAGTTCCACGGAGCGACCGTGTTTCTTCATGGCGGATGCAAAATCCAGGGAATTGGAGGGGAGGATCAGTCCGTCTCCATCGCAGTGCCAGAGAAATGCAGGGCAGGTGTTTTCCGATACCTGGTTCTGAAGAGAGTAGAATTCTTCCTGCTCCGGCGTATATTCGCCGTCAAAGATATAGGCATTCATGGCCGCTTCAAAATCAGCGAAATACCGTCCTTCGGATTCATCATAAACAAATATTCTGGAAAGAGGCATTTTGGGATGCTTCTGACCGAAGGAGATATCTTCCGGTTTTGCTCCGGGTGCGGCACCGATATCCATATGGGTATTCGATGCTTTTAGATCCAGCACCGGATAGCAGAGGATCATGCCGTTTGGCTTTATCTTATCCGGGTTTTCCCTGTAGTCGGGAAGAAGCTGAGGATTGTTCCAGAAGACTCCCAGCTGTCCGGCCACATGGGCACCGGCGGAGAAGCCGGATACGATCACGGCGTTCGGATCCACAAACCATTCCCGGCTATGATCCCGAATGCAGGCAACGGCTTTGGCCAGATCGTTTAAAGGTCCGGGGGCTGCGGCGTACTCATTGATCCCGTATCGAAGGATCGCCGCATGAAATCCCGCGGCCAGGTAATGCATGGCGATGGGCTCGGCCTCCCGTTCGGAAAGGAAAGCGTAGCCTCCGCCGGGACAGATTACGATGATGGGGCGGATAAGCCCCTGCTGGTATTCCGGCTGATCCTCGATCAGATAAGCGGTCAGTACTACATTTCGTTCCGTAGATAGATTGATCGTGAGCTGTTTCATGAATAGACTCCCCGTCCTTTATGGATTTTCACGTTTCGTAAGACATATCTTCTTCAGATTTTCAGTCCAGAGATATAATACCATATTCCGCCTTTTCTGAACAGTTAATAAGTGATGTAATTCACTGAGAAATCTTCATGTTTTTTCATTGGATCGAATCTGATAAAATGATGATAGGGTCAAAAGGTCCGAGCGACGCGCTTGCGCGGTCGCTTGAGACCT
>CAMPAX010000203.1 GCA_946633495.1 uncultured Lachnospiraceae bacterium
TGTGGGCAGGCGGATCGGCGGCCAGGAGCTTATCAGGCAAAACAACCCGAGCGCGTAGCGGTTTCGCAGAAACCGTATAAAAACGGTGCCGTTCCGACGCGGAATGACCGAACTGATTTTGAAAAGAATTAAAGATATCATAAATGGAGGACAAAATTCATGGATTTTTCTTTGGACAAAAAGCATGAAATGGCGAGAACCCTGTTCCATGACTTTGCAGAAGCAGAAGCAAAGCCGTTGGCACAGGAGATCGATGAGCAGCACAGATTCCCGCGTGAGACCGTCGACAAGATGGCTAAGTACGGATTCCTCGGAATTCCGGTTCCGAAGCAGTACGGCGGACAGGGCTGCGATATCCTGACATACGTTATGTGTGTTGAGGAGCTTTCCAAGGTATGCGGTACCACAGGCGTTATCGTTTCTGCACACACATCTCTTTGTGTAGATCCGATCCTGACCTACGGTACGGAAGAGCAGAAGGCAAAGTACCTTCCGGATCTTGCTTCCGGAAAGAAGCTGGGTGCTTTCGGTCTGACCGAACCCGGTGCAGGTACAGATGCTCAGGGTCAGCAGACAAAGGCTGTCCTGGATGAAGAAGCAGGCGAGTGGATCCTGAACGGTTCCAAGTGCTTCATCACCAACGGTAAGGAAGCAGACGTATACATCGTGATCGCTGTTACCGGTACCGTAGAGAAGCGCGGCAAGAAGATGAAGGAGATCTCTGCATTTATCGTAGAGAAGGGTACTCCGGGATTCACCTTCGGTACGAAGGAGAATAAGATGGGTATCTGCGGTTCTTCCACATACGAGCTGATCTTCTCCGACTGCCGTATCCCGAAGGATGCACTTCTTGGTCAGAAGGGAAAGGGCTTCAACATCGCCATGCATACTCTGGACGGCGGACGTATCGGTATCGCCGCACAGGCACTTGGTATCGCTGAGGGCGCGCTGGAGCGTACCATCAACTACACCAAGGAGAGAAAGCAGTTCGGCCGTTCCATCGCTCAGTTCCAGAACACACAGTTCCAGCTGGCTGATATGGCTACCAAGGTTGAGGCTGCAAAGAACCTGGTTTACAAGGCTGCCATGACCAAGGACCAGTATACAAAGGATCACACAACCTCCTACAGCGTAGAAGCTGCTATGGCTAAGCTGTATGCAGCAGAGGTTGCTATGGAAGTAACAACCAAGGCAGTACAGCTCCACGGTGGTTACGGTTATATCCGTGAGTACGAAGTAGAGCGTATGATGCGTGACGCTAAGATCACAGAGATCTACGAGGGAACTTCTGAAGTTCAGCGTATGGTCATCTCTGCAAATCTGTTAAAGTAAGGAGGGTACGAACGTGAAAATAGTTGTTTGTGTAAAGCAGGTACCTGATACAAAAGGCGGAGTTAAGTTTAAACCGGACGGAACACTGGATCGTGGCGCCATGCTGACGATCATGAATCCGGATGATAAGGCAGGTCTTGAGGCTGCACTTCGTCTGAAGGACGAATACGGCGCAGAGGTAACGGTGGTTACCATGGGCCTTCCCAAGGCAGAAGAGGTTCTTCGTGAGGCCATCGCTATGGGTGCTGACAAGGGTATCCTTGTAACCGACCGTGTACTCGGCGGTGCTGATACCTGGGCAACCTCCCAGACTCTGGCAGGTGCTATCCGTAATTTGGAGTATGATCTGATCATCACAGGCCGTCAGGCAATCGATGGTGATACCGCACAGGTTGGTCCGCAGATCTCCGAGCATCTTGGGATCCCGGTAATCTCCTACGCAGAAGAGATCAAGATCGACGGCGACAGCGTGATCGTAAAGCGTCAGTATGATGACAGATATCACATGCTGAAAGCAAAGATGCCGTGCCTCATTACCGCTCTTTCCGAGCTGAATCAGCCGCGTTATATGACACCGGGCGGAATCTTCGATGCATATGATGCAGAGATCACAGTATGGGGCAGAGCGAACTTAGTAGACGTAGAGGATTCCAATCTGGGTCTGAAGGGTTCACCGACACAGATCGCCAAGGCTTCCGATAAGGTACGGAAGGGTGCAGGTGAGAAGGTTACCCTGGATACACCGGATGAGTCCGCTGACTACATCGTTTCCAAGCTTCAGGAAAAGTTCGTTATCTAATTAAGGAGGGTAATTCGAAATGGCATTAGAAGAATATAAGGGCGTATTCGTCTTCGCCCAGCAGGTAGACAATCAGATCAGCAATATTGCCTATGAGCTGATCGGAAAAGGCAAGGATCTTGCTGCAGACCTCCAGACTGAAGTAACGGCTGTCCTGGTTGGTTCCGATGTAAAGGGACTTGCAGATTCTCTGGCAGAGTATGGTGCTGACCGCGTCATCGTCGTAGATGATCCGGAGCTGAAGGAGTATCGTACAGAGCCGTATACACATGCGCTGGCTTCCGTGATCGAGAAGTATAAGCCGGACATTTTCCTGATCGGTGCAACTGCCATCGGTCGTGATCTGGGTCCGCGTGTCTGCGCACGTATCCATACAGGACTTACTGCTGACTGTACACAGCTGGATATCGGAGATTTCCCGCTGGTTGCAATCCCGGGCAGAGAGCAGAAACACAATCAGCTGCTCATGACCCGTCCTGCATTTGGTGGAAATACCATTGCAACCATCGCTTGTCCTGATTTCCGTCCGCAGATGGCTACCGTTCGTCCGGGCGTTATGCAGAAGAAGGATCGCGTAAAGGGTGCAAAGGCAAATGTTGAGGAGTTCAATCCGGGCTTCACACCGAACAAGAACTATGTTGAGATCCTTGACATCGTGAAGGCTGTATCCGATGTTGTTGATATTCAGGATGCAAAGATCCTGGTATCCGGCGGCCGTGGAGTCGGTTCTCCGGAG
This sequence comes from uncultured Lachnospiraceae bacterium, assembly GCA_946633495.1. Lineage (GTDB taxonomy): Bacteria > Bacillota > Clostridia > Lachnospirales > Lachnospiraceae > Eubacterium_Q. The sequence continues at coordinate 2,868 of CAMPAX010000203.1, forward strand.
AACTTCAAGATCCTTGAGGAGCTGGCAGCAGCTCTGGGCGGACAGGTTTCCTGCTCTCGTGCAGTTGTTGATTCCGGTTGGAAGCCGAAGGAGCTGCAGGTAGGACAGACCGGTAAGACCGTACGTCCCCACGTATATTTTGCAATCGGTATCTCCGGTGCGATCCAGCACGTGGCAGGTATGGAAGAGTCTGACATCATCATCGCCATCAACAAGGATGAGACAGCACCGATCTTTGATGTAGCTGACTACGGCGTAGTCGGTGATCTGAACAAGATCGTTCCGGATCTGACCAAGAAGATCCTGGAAGCGAAGGCTGCAAAGGCAAACTAAGAATAAGATCGAATGGATCATGAAGAAGGGCACGCTGCGAGGCGTGCCCTTTTTTGAAGTATGTATTTTGGGATCCTTCACGTTGAAAAAAATCGCATGAGGGATCGAAGCTTCACATGATTACGAATCGAAGAACTGCCGTCCGTCGTCCGTAACCGGTCGATCGGTCTTCGGGTATTCAAAGATCTCGTCTGAATCCTTATGGGACTCCAGATAGTCGGCGAATCGCGCAGCGTGCCATTTTGCTATGGGAAGATTGTGCATAAGATAATTGCCGCAGTTTTCGGGGGATGCCCCGGGAACATCTTCGGAATCCGCAACGGAGCGGAAGGCACTGAGAAGGAGATCGATGATCTCTTTTGGAGCACGGCTCCCCTTTAAGATCAGGTAGAAACCGGTAAGACAGCCCATGGGACCCCAGTAGATCACCTCGTCCTTCCAGTCCGGATCGTTCCTGAGGTATGTGGCAATGAGATGCTCCAGTGAATGCATGGCGGCAACGTCGATAGCCGGTTCTATATTCGGCCTTGTGACGCGGACATCATAGGTGGTGACGGTTTCATTTCCGACACGATCCACTCTGCTGGTGAAGATGCCGGGGATGATCTTTGTATGGTCAACGGAAAAGCTTGGTATCAGATCCATAGTAAAAGCTCCCTTCTGTTTTTGGATTTATGGTCAGATTGTACACGGAATGCTGCTTTTTTTCAACCGGTTTCGGTGGAGAGATATCTGTAAGTTTAAGCGGCGGCCGGAACCTGGTGGCACTTTGCTGCTTAATGCCTGAGAAAGCGTTATCATATTTGATTCCGGGCAAATAAAAAGAAGTAGACTTCCCTTGACTTGTGTGCTATAATTTCGTGGTTA
>CAMPAX010000204.1 GCA_946633495.1 uncultured Lachnospiraceae bacterium
TAAGCACGGTCTGATCATACCATAAAAACGAGCAGGATGGCCTCCTCGGTTTTTCTTCTTATTTCGCTACTCTCCTCCCAGCAGCCGCTCGTAGGCATCCGCCTTCAGCGGTTCCGAGAAATATGTTCCCTGTGCGATATCGCAGCCCCGAGACCGAAGCATCTCGTACTCATCCCAGGTCTCCACGCCTTCCGCGATCACCATTACCTAAGGAATCAATACCGAAGGTACAGCATGATCTGGCTTACATCCGCCGGGGACACCCCGGAGATTCGCGATGCCTGCCCGATGGACTCCGGCCGTACCGCCTCCAGTTTTTGGCGCGCTTCTTTCCGCAGATTCTTCACCTGACTGTAATCCATATCCTCCGGAATCCGCTTCCCTTCCATCTTCAGGAAATGCTCCACCTGCTGCCTTTGTCTCTTGATGTAGCCTTCATATTTGATGGAAATGTTGATCTGCTCCGCAACGTCCGCCGGAACAAAGCTATCACCGGCAGCCGCATCTTTTCTCCCGCCTGCTTCCGAACCGTTCCCTTCGCCCGCTGCAGGGGTTTTCCCCGGCCGCCCGGGATCCAGCGGTGCCAGTGTTTCGTAGGTGAACTCCGGCCGCCGCAGAAGATCGGCCAACGTTACTCCGGTATGAAGCGGTGCACTGCCATGGGCATCCAGGAATTCCTGAGTCTCCCTGGATGCACCGATGGGGGTATTCTCCAGACGTAAAATCTCCGATTCGATCATCATTTTCTTAGCAAGGAACCTCTGATAACGTTCCTCGGAGATCAGCCCAACCTCGTATCCGATGGGGGTAAGGCGAAGATCGGCATTGTCCTGCCGAAGAAGCAGCCTGTACTCCGCACGGCTGGTCATCATCCGATAGGGTTCCTTCGTCTCCTTCGTCACAAGATCATCGATCAGGACACCGATGTAGCCGTCCGAACGGGACAGCACGACAGGCTCCTTCCCCTGCAGCTTCCGCGCCGCATTGATCCCGGCGATCAGGCCCTGCGCTCCCGCTTCTTCATAGCCGGAGCTTCCGTTGATCTGTCCTGCCGCATAAAGCCCCTCAACCGCCTTGAATTCGAGCGACGGTCTCAGCTCCGTGGCGGAGATACAGTCATACTCGATGGCGTAAGCATTTCGCACGATCTTCGCATGCTCCAGTCCGGGAACCGAATGAACCATCCGGTACTGAACGTCCTCCGGGAGGGAGGAAGGCATGCCGTCGAGATACATTTCATCTGTGAATTCACCCTCCGGTTCGATGAAGAGCTGGTGCCGCTCCTTATCCGGGAACTTCATGATCTTATCCTCGATGGAAGGGCAGTACCGCGGGCCGGTGCCCTGGATCACCCCGGAATACAGGGGCGAACGGTCGATATTGTCACGAATGATCTGATGCGTCTCTTCATTCGTATATGTCAGCCAGCAGGAGATCTGCTCTCTCGCGATGTCCTCTGCCCGGTTTTCAAAGGAGAAGGGGACGATCTTCTCATCACCTTTCTGCTCGATGGTCTTGGAAAAGTCGATGGACTTCCGGTCGATCCTGGGCGGAGTTCCCGTCTTAAACCGACGGATCCCGATCCCCGCATCCGCCATGGAATCCGACAAATGGTTTGCCGCCGAGAGTCCGTTGGGTCCGGTGTAGCTGATGGTGTCACCGTAAATGCACCTCGACTTGAGATACACACCGGTGCAGAGGACCACTGCCTTTGCATGGTACACCGCACCCGAGCAGGTACGCACACCCACGATCCTCCGTGCATATGTATGTTCCCTGTCATTCTGAGGCGCAGCCGAAGAATCCGGCACTCCAGCCTGCGTATCTCTGTCATTCTGAGGCGCAGCCGAAGAATCTGACAGTCCGCCCTGCATCTTCTTCAGCGAAGCTTCACCCCCTACATCTTCCTGCTTCCGGGCAGCACCCACCTCCACCGGTTCCACCAGCAGCTCCGTCACTTCCTGCTGCCGCAAGGTCAGCTTCGGCTCACGCTGCAGGGTCCGGCGCATTTCCTTCGTATACTCTCCCTTGTCCGCCTGAGCACGGAGGGAATGTACCGCCGGTCCCTTGGACACGTTCAACATCTTGGACTGGATATAGGTTTTATCGATGTTCTTTCCCATCTCGCCGCCCAACGCGTCGATCTCCCGCACCAAATGTCCCTTGGAGCTTCCGCCGATATTCGGATTACATGGCATAAGCGCCACACTGTCCATGCTGACAGTAAAAAGGATCGTCTCAAAGCCAAGTCTGGCTGCGGCCAGAGCCGCCTCACAGCCCGCATGGCCCGCGCCGACGATTACAATATCATATGTTTCTTCCACATGTGTCATGATCGAATACTCCGATTAAAAATATAAACCCGTGTATCCGCAAATGCCGATACACGGGCCGTATTATAGCACATCTCATGAAATATCGACAAGAATCTATGTGACTGAAAACGCCAGGTCACACATTTTCCTGCCCCGCAAATGTCAGCTCCTTACTTTCCCATACAGAACTCGGCAAAGATCTTATCCGCCAGATCATCCTCCAGAGTCTCTCCGGTGATCCGTCCCAGAGCCTCGTAAGCGGCAAGAAGATCGATGGTATAGAAATCCTCACCGACTCCCTCATCCACGCTGTTCTCCACTCGCTTCAGGGCATGCAACGCTTCCTGCAGCGCTTCCTTATGCCGTGCGTTCAGAAGATACTGCTCCTGGCTGTCGGACAGTTTTCCTGAGAAGAAGAGCTCCTGAACCGCATCCGACAGACGGTCCCTGCCATCCCCGGTAGCCGCAGAGATCTCCAGAACTTTTTTGATCCGGGGCTCGAATTCCTCCAGCTCTGCGGAGGTAACCACCGTGTCCAGATCATTTTTATTCAGAAGCACAAGAAGGGGCGGCGCCGTTCGCGCGGATTCCGTTCCTGATTCGGATGAACCGGAGCTTTCCGTCCGATCCGCATGGGTTCCCGCCCCGGTGATACTTCGAAGGAGTTCCCTGTCCTCCTCCGTAAGGGGCTCCGCCGCATCGATCACGAGAAGGATAAGGTCCGCCGTCTCAACAGCAGCCTTAGCCCGCTGCACGCCGATCTGCTCCACGGCGTCCGCCGTCTCTCGGATCCCGGCAGTGTCGATCAGCACCAGCTGAACGCCTCCGAGGATTGCTTTCTCCTCCAGCGTATCTCTCGTCGTTCCTGCAATCTCGGTCACGATCGCACGCTCTTCTCCCAGCAGAAGATTCAGGATGGAGGACTTGCCTGCATTTGGCCGTCCCACGATGGCAGTTCGGATTCCCTGCCGCAGCATCCGCCCTTCCTCAGCTCCGTCGATCAGCTCCCGGATCCGCGATCCGCATTCCTTAAGCACCGCCCTCATCCGGTCGGAATAGCCATCCAGGCTATAATTCTCCGGATCGTCCAGCGCGGATTCGATAAATGCTGTTTCATACAAAAGCTTCTCTCTCAGTTCAAAGACAGCCTTCTTAAGACTTCCCCGCAGCTGGCGAAGGGAGGCATCCAGTGCCCGCTCATTCTCCGCAGCGATCACATCCATCACCGCTTCCGCTTCGGATAGATCGATCCGCCCTCCAAGATAAGCTCTTTTCGTAAATTCTCCCGGCTCTGCCAGCCGCGCTCCCGCTGCCACAAGTGCTTCCAGCACCCTTCTTAGCACCAGCGGGCCTCCATGGCAGGAGAGCTCCACCACATCCTCCGTAGTGAAGGTATGAGGAGCCCGCATGACCAGGGCGATCACTTCGTCCAGAATCTCCTCTTCTGAACCAACGCATCCGGCCCCGTCTTTATTTTCGATTTCCACCGCACTTTTTTTTGCGGTTTCCGCATCGCCTGGTTCCCCAGCCATCCGCCGCTCGTTTTCAGCCGCCCCGTACCTTATCAGATGTCCGTAGGCCGCCGTATAAGTTTTTAATTCCGACAATCTGCGTTTCCCCCGAAACAGCTTCTCTGCGACAGAAATCGCATCCGGTCCGCTGATCCGGACAATCCCGATCCCGGCACTGCCGGTTCCCGTGGCGATGGCACAGATCGTATCCTTTTCAGT
>CAMPAX010000205.1 GCA_946633495.1 uncultured Lachnospiraceae bacterium
AGACAGTACTCAGACAGCCCGAGAGCCGTCTATGAAGGGATGAAAAAGAATCCTTTCTTTCAGGATTATGAAATGATCTGGGCCTTCGAACGACCGGACGAGCATCGGGATATCGGCTGCAAGGTGGTCAAAGTCGATTCGCCAAAGTATTTTATATATGCGCTGTCCTCGAAAATATGGGTAACGAATACTTCCATATGCCGTGGGCTGCAGTTCAAGAAAAAGAATACCATATGTGTAAATACCTGGCATGGATCCCCGCTGAAAAAGATGGGTTATTCTCTGGATCCGGATCCGAGATTTAAGGAACGGATCGATATCGGGTGCTGTCAGAACAAGATGGATCGGGAGATATTCCTTCGTCTGTTCTGTGTCAAGAGAAAGAATCTTCTGCCCGTGGATCTGCCGAGAAATGATGCACTTTTACGGTATTCAAAGGAAGATATGACCGGAATCAGGAGCAAACTGGGGATTCCCGAAGACAAGAAGGTACTGCTCTATATGCCGACCTATCGGGACTACAACGTTGACAGCAAGCATGAGAATTTCTTTGTCCCGCCTATGGATTTCCTTAAGTGGAAGGCGGAACTCGGAGACAAGTATGTCCTGGTTGTCCGGTTCCACTACCTGATCGAAAAGATGATCGATATACCCGATGATGGTTTTGTGATCAATGCTACGGATTATGAGGAACTGAATGACCTCTATGCTGTGGCGGATGTGATGATCTCGGATTATTCAAGTTCATATATCGATTATTCCATCTTGCAGAGACCGATGTTCTGCTTCGGGTATGACTTTGATGAATACAATGAGTGGAGAGGCTTTGAACTTGATTTTGAGAAAATGATGCCGTTCAGTGTCGACCGGACAGAGGATGAAGTGATCCGGCATATCAAGACAATGAACGAAAAGGAAGAGATCCAAAAAGCCGAAAAGTTCCATCGGAGATTCACCCCGTATGCGGGTGCTGCCACAGAAAAGGTGATTCAGGAGATCATAAGCCGGATTCAATAAAGAAGGATACAGGGATGGAGAGTAAAAAAAATATCGATATCGTAATGATATGGGTGGATGGCGCTGATCCGGAATGGCGAAAAGAGAAGAATAAATATCAGGCTCAGGAGCTCGGCATCAGCAATGTTGATGCAAGCGAAGGCAGATACAAGGACTGGGATAATCTTCGGTACTGGTTCCGCGGAGTGGAGAAGTTCGCACCCTGGGTCCATAAGGTATATTTTGTGACCTGCGGGCATGTACCGGAATGGCTGAATCTGGACTGTGAAAAGCTGGTCCATGTAAAGCATTCGGATTATATCCCGGAAAAGTATCTTCCCACCTTCAGCTCACATCCGATCGAATTGAATCTGCACCGGATCAAAGGATTGTCCGAACGTTTTATCTACTTTAATGACGATATGTTCCTGATCCGTCCGGTAAATAAGGGGCTTTTCTTTCAGGGCATGAAACCGGTGCATCCGGCAAGGATCCACGGCGTTCTGCCTCGAAATGACGGCGGCGTCATGCCGCACATTTATGTGAATATGATCTCTGCACTGAACCGTCATTTTGATTTTCACAAGTGTCTGAAATCAAATATGAAAAAATGGTTTAACCCCTTTGCTGTCGGGATGAGAGATGTGATCGGCAATATATACAATGCAAATTACGAACAGTTCCCGGGGATAGGAAATGAACATCTTCCGGTGCCGATCTTAAAAAAGACCATAGAAAAAGTATGGCAGGATGAGTATCAACTGCTCGATGAGACCTGCAGCCACCGTTTCCGGAATGAAAGAGATGTGAGTCAGTATATGTTCCGGTACTGGCAGCTGGCAGGAGGAAACTTTGTTCCCATCAAAGAGAGCAAGCTGGGCGTGAAGATCACGATCCAGGCGGAGAACAAAAGGCTGCTCGATATCATCGAGAATCAAAGATATCCGATGGTGTGCCTGAATGATATGGGCAGAACCACGGACGAAGAGTTTGAGAGGGAGAAGAACCGCTTTATTCAGGCTTTTGAGAAAATACTTCCCGAAAAATCCGGTTTTGAGGTTTGATTGGAGATAAGATCATATGAAAAAAATAGGCATTCTTACCTTTCATCGGGCTTCAAACTATGGAGCGGTATTGCAGGCTTACGCCCTGCAGACGGTATTGCAGAGGCTGGGCGCAGATGTAAGAATCATCGACTATCGCTGCAATACGGTTGAAAAGGCGCATACGCCGGGGCCTTTTTTGAAGGATAAGAAAGTAAAGGGTTTGCTGCGATTGCCAAGAAAAGCAAGTAAGTACCGGCTTTTCGATGCATTTCGAAAAAGAAAACTGAATCTGACAGAACCCGTAAACAGAAAAACGATCACAGAGACCGCTTCGGATCTTGATGCGGTCATTGCCGGATCGGATCAGCTGTGGTGTGAGAAGTTTTCCGGCATGGATCCTGTTTATTTTATGAATTTCTTCCGGGGGAAAGGTTGTTATACGTATGCGGTGAGCGCCGGAGATAATCTGGATTCCCCGAAATTCCGCGACACACTGAAGAAGTATTCAAACTCGATCAAAGCGATCTCGCTTCGTGAAAGTTCTTCCGTGGAACCGGTTCAGGCTATCGTGGGAAAAGAATGCCGGGTAGATCTTGATCCTACCTTCCTGCTCACAAAGGATGAGTGGATCAGGGAAGCGGCCCTTCCGGATCACGGACGTCCGTATGTATTGATCTATACCGTTGCAGCACCTGTGCATCTGATCGAGAAGGCAAAGCTCTATGCGGAGAAGAACGGCTTCGATCTGATATATCTGCATAACGGAAGGGAAAAGTATAAAGGGATTAAAAAAGTGCAGAACGCAAGTCCGGAAGAATTTGTAGGATGGTTTGCGAATGCAGAGTGTGTGTTTACGAACTCCTTCCACGGGACGGCTTTTTCAATAAATCTCCAAAAGGATTTTTATATCGAAGCGGAGTCGAATCGCGGGAAGAATCAGAGAAGCATGGATCTTATCTCATTGCTGGAGATCCGGGACCGACAGATAGAGAAGAACTGGTCACATATTGGCGAAGATGAATGGGAAAGGGTAGATCGTCTGTTGACGGATCTGAGGAACCGATCAATGGATTATCTAAAAATGATTTCGCGTAATGATAGATAGAACAAAAAAGAAAAATGGAATAAACCTTGATCTTTTGCCGGAGCTTTCTTTGTGTATCATGTTGTGTTCGGCCCTTTTTGGAAATGGAGTGCGCTGGATCTTATCCGGCGGGATTTCGTTGGAGGGAAATCTGTTTGTCACGATATTTTATGCAACCGGTCTGGCGTTTTTGCTTTTGTCGATCCTCCTGCATCTGGACCGGATCAAATTAGATATGATCGTCCTGCCGATCAGTATTCTTTTGCTGCTCCTCTTTTCCATGATAAACAGTGATACATTGTATGAAGTCGAGAGACAGGGGATCATCTCAGATGTTTTTCTGACAGCGTTACCCATATATTTTTCAACCCGATTAGTCAGAAACTATCAGAGATTCTGGAGAATGTTAATGATCTTCTCCCATATTTCTTTGTTACTGATGATAGCCTCCTTCTTCTTTGCAAATGTAGGAAGCCGGGAGAATTACAAAACGTTTTCAAACTGTGTGATCGTAATTGCCGGAGTCTATCTGATCGAATGGTTGTATAACGACGGAAAAAAATGGAATGCGGTTGCCGCGATGATCAGTTTCTTTCTGATCGCGACCTGCGGCAGAAGAAGCTCCCTTGTTTCGCTCCTGCTGCTCGCTTTTATCATTTGTATTATAAAGAAAAAGTATAAGCTGATCATAGCGGCTTTGATCCTTGGGCTCTTCCTGCTTTTCCTGTGGAGACCGCTGATTGAATACTTGTATGATCTGATAAGGTCATTTGGAGTAAGACCCAGAATTCTCCTTAGAATTCTTGAGGGAAATGTCACGGATGATTCCTATCGGTTTGATCAGTGGCAGTACGGGCTGGGACTCTTAGGATCTTCTTTTGGTTCGGCACTCTTTGGGCTTGGACTTGTGGGAGAAAG
>CAMPAX010000206.1 GCA_946633495.1 uncultured Lachnospiraceae bacterium
CGTAGCCGGTTCGTATTCTGTTTCCGGCTGCTGAGCAGCCTCCGTTACGGCTTCGGTCTCTGCCTCAGGTACATCCGTCATTTCCTCGGAAAATGCTGCTCTGTCCGGGCTGCTTTCCTGCAGATCCGCCGACACAAAGCTTTCCTCCGTAGAAATAAACGGATTCTGCATATCTGCCGGGTTTGCCTGCATATCTGCCGGATTCACCTGCATTTCTGCCGGGTTTGTCCGAACAGTGGTCCCTGACATTGGATTATTCGGTTTTCCCCTCTTTTTTTTACTCAAATCAAGTCACTCCAAATCTGTATCTTCTGTCTGTCCAATCAGTCTTTTCAAAACCTTTTTAAAGTCTTTTCAAAATCATTTTTCCAAAAGTACGAAAAACCTCTACATCTTGCGTTTCTCTCCTGCCCTTGCCACAATGGGGCGTAAAACGCGAAAATGCGCCCGTAACCCCGGACGCAACTTTCAAAGAAGCAGTATTCAACTAACCCCATACGATCATTATGATGGAAAAGCCCGCATGTGTCAACCCTTACGGCATGAGAAATAGGGGGCTTTTTTTCCGATCATTTCGTCATATTGCTCATACATCCGCTGGACACTGTTCTCCAGAAGATAATAATGCATACAGTACGGAATCAGCAGCACGAACAACAGCACAATGAGCGGCAGAAGCATAAGGATCTCACTGATCACATACGCAAGGATGCACATTACCGTACATAGAGCCACCAGAATGAAGACCAGAAGATGCACAAGTCTTTCATGCGCAAAGAACCGGATCTGAACCAGATGCCGCTCCGCTTCCTTCTCCCAGTCCCTTTCCTCATCGGAAGCCAGCATTTTGTCGATATAATCGAGATATGCAAGAATCCTTTTCTTCATGTCCCGTTCCAACCTTTCTCTTTTCGAGGTTTTGTTCCTCTGCTTACATTCAAAAACGAACGTTAATTTCTTTGCCCGCTGTTTCTCTTCCCTTCGCCTGCGCTTAGCCGATGGATTCTTCTTCCATCGATCCCTGCTTCGACCGGCAGCTCTTCCTCCCTGCGTCTACGCATGTCCGGTGGATTCCCTTCGCATGCTCCGGCACATCCCCGTGAAAGATCTCACTTCGCACCGACAGTCCGATATCCGGACGATCCGTGATCACACCGTCCACTCCTCTTTTGATCAGCTTTCCGATGAGCCCCGGCGTATTCACTGTCCACACATAGACCGGATATCCTTTTCTATGCATACGCCATACAAATCCACGGCTGGAGAAGATCCAGAACGGCGCCACAAAATCGCACCCCGCCTTCCTCAGACGTTTGATGGGATACACTTCCTTCATCCTCCAGATAGGGCCCGGGTGATCCTTTCCCAAAAGAAGACCCGTTGTGATCTTTGGATCCAGCTTCTTGATCCGGGCAACCACCGGATCAAAAAATGATTTTACGGAATATTGATCGTAGTCACAGTATTTATGAAGGATCCGGATCAGTTCCTTCTCAAAGCCTCCCGCTTTCACCTCAATATCCATGAAGATCCGCCCTGCACAAAGCTCCACCACTTCTTCGAAGGTGGGGATACGGAACCCTTCCTCCTCTGCTTTCCGGTTCATATCCTCATATGTCTGATAGGAAACCGGCATCTCATTAAATGTACTGTCGTGGATCACCACCAGCTTTTTATCATGAGTGCAGCGAACATCAAATTCCACCATATCCGCCTGAATATCGATAGCCAGCCGAAAAGACTCCAATGTATTTTCATGGGGTGCCAAAGCCGAAGCCCCTCTATGGGCAATGACCTCCGTCACCGCAGCTTTTTTCAGTTTTATTCTTTTTTCTTTTATATCCTTTTTCTTCATACCGCACATTGTAGCACATTCTCTTTCCTCATTCAATCGTTGTATGTTCCCCGGGAGTATGGCCACATTCTCTTTCCTCTTTCAATCGTCGTATGTTCTCTCCCGGGGTATGCCCTGCCGGGATTCGTGCCGATCAGGAGATCTGCATCTTCTCCGCCACGATATTCTTTGATATTTTACGCGCACTTTGTTATAATCGTTGTGTGTGACTATAGTTAAAAGGAAATCCATAAAAATACGCTATTAAAAAACGCTATACGAAGCGGAAAGGATATCATATGTCAGATTCCAAAGATCCAAATAACGAAAATAATAAAAATAACAATAATAATGACGAATTCGAGAAATACTGCTACATGTGCCGTCGTCCGGAAAGCGAGACCGGAAAGCTTGTCAGCTTCGTGAACGGAGTTTATATCTGTCCGGACTGTCTGAACAAGGCCTTCGAATCCATTTCCCACAGTCCCATCCGGTTCTTCGACATATCGAATATGCCGGGATTCGATAACCTGAATCAGTTTATGCCCAACGACGATATTCCCGATTCTCAAAAGGTAAAGAAAAGAAAGCCCGCCCCCGAGCAGAAGAAAGGCAGGGAGCAGGAAGAGGAGCCTCATGTTCTCTCTCTTTCGGACATCCCCGCTCCCCACGAGATCAAGGCAAAATTGGATAAGCATGTGGTGGGACAGGAACATGCGAAAAAGCTGATCTCCGTTGCCGTATATAATCATTACAAGCGGATCCTTTCTGATCCGACGGAAGACGGTATCGAGATCGAAAAGTCCAACATTTTGATGATCGGTCCCACCGGTTCCGGTAAGACCTATACGGTCAAGACCATCGCCAAACTGTTGGATGTACCTCTTGCCATTACCGACGCCACCTCGCTTACCGAGGCCGGTTATATCGGTGATGATGTGGAGAGCGTCCTCTCCAAACTTCTCACGGAAGCCGGAAATGATGTAGAACGGGCTGAGAAAGGAATCGTCTTCATCGACGAGATCGATAAGATCGCAAAGAAACAGGAGACTCGTTCCAGGGATGTCAGCGGCGAAGCGGTTCAGCAGGGGCTGCTGAAATTATTGGAGGGTTCCGTAGTTGAAGTTCCCGTAGGCTCCGGAAGCAAGAATGCCATGACTCCGGTAACCCGTATGGATACCACCAACATACTCTTTATCTGCGGCGGTGCATTTCCTGAGCTGGAGAAGATCGTAACCGCAAGACTTACGGCCCAGTCCTCCATCGGATTCGGTGCAGAACTTCGGGATACCTATACAAATGATCCGAAGCTGCTCTCCCATGTCACAACAGAGGATCTCAGAGAGTTCGGTATGATTCCCGAGTTCCTCGGACGTCTTCCCATCCTCTGTCCGCTGGATCAGCTGGACCAGAAAATGTATGAGAAGATCCTGCAGGAACCGGAAAACGCCATCATCAAGCAGTACCAGAAACTGCTCCGGCTGGATGAAGTGGATCTTCAGTTTGATGATTCCGCCTTCGAAGCCATCGCAGAAGAAGCAGCCAAAAGAAAGACCGGTGCCAGAGCACTGAGATCCATCATAGAAGAATTCATGCTGGATATCATGTACCAGATCCCGAAGGATAAATCCATCGGACGTGTCACCATCACCGGTGATTATGTACGGAAGAAAGGTGCTCCGAAGATCGAACTCCGCGGTGTGGAGTAACCGGACAGATTCCGGCAGATTGTGGCAGATTCCGGCAGATTCCGGCAGATTTTGGCGGATTCCTGCAGATCCCGGCAGGTCCCCGAAAAAGTGACCGGAACCACGATGCAAAAAGCGAAACCAAAAACCCCGTACGGACATTTTCATCCGCACGGGGTTTTCAGTTATATGATACGGAATCGCACCTGTAAGTACTGCTTACAGATTGTAGCTTCCCTCTGCACCATCAGCTGTGAAGTATACAATGTTGTTCTCCGGCTGATAGTAGATGTTCAGCTCCTTGATGCTCTTCTTGCCAGCAGCTTCCTTAGCCTTTGCAATAAGCTCGTCTACATTCTGGCTGCCACCCTGATACTCAACTACAAGCTTAACCTTCGGCTCAGCTGTCTTCTTTGCTGCTGCCTTCGGAGCCTCAGCCTTCTTTGCTGCTGCCTTCGGAGCTTCTGCCTTCTTTGCTGCTGCCTTCGGAGC
>CAMPAX010000207.1 GCA_946633495.1 uncultured Lachnospiraceae bacterium
TCGATCGCGTCCGTATCGTCCGAGCACCAGATCTGCGGGCTGTAGTACAGCATGCCCGGATCAAATCTTGCTCCTCCGCTGGAGCAGTTCTCCAAAAGAAGGTCCGGAAACTCCGACAGGATCCGTTCCTGCAGCTCATAAACCCCGAGCATATACCGGTGCAGGATCTCACCGCCTGCAGTAGTAAGACTTCCGAGATCCGTGAGCGGACGATTCATATCCCATTTCACATAACGTATATTTGCACTGCGGAGGACCTTCGCCACGCTCTCCGCCACATAATCTACGATCTCAGGCCGGGTAAGATCCAGCACGAACTGGCTTCTGCACTCGGAGGCCTTCCGTCCGGGGATTGCCAGGGCCCAGTCCGGATGCGCGCGGTAAAGCTCCGAGTCCGGACTTACCATTTCCGGTTCGAACCAGACTCCCAGTTCCAGACCGATCTCATTTACGGCATCCGCAAGAGCCTTCATACCGCCGGGAAGCTTCTCCAGATTGACGGTCCAGTCTCCGAGAGAGGAATTATCGCTGCTCCTGTATCCGAACCATCCATCATCCATTACCAGCATCTCGATCCCTGCGGATTTTGCCACGCGGGCGATCTGCAGCAGTTTCTCGAGATTAAAATCAAAATAAGTCGCTTCCCAGTTATTGATCAGAATGGGGCGTTTCTTATGGAGATAAGGACTCCGGATAAGATGCGTCCGGAAGAGATCGTGGAAGGTTCGGCTCATGCCTCCGAATCCCTCCGATGAGTATACCAACAGGACCTCCGGTGCCTGAAAGGCTTCCCCGGGTCCTATTTTCCAGCTAAAATCGTAATCCGAGACGCCCATGCACACCCGCAGCATGTCATGCTGTGTCCGTTCCACCTCGGCCTTGAAACCGCCGGAGTAGACGAAGGACATTCCAAGAACCTCTCCCCGATTTTCACCCGCATCCTCACTGCAGACCGCCAGGAAGGGATGCTCCTGGTGACTGGAAATCCCGCGTTTGGAGCCAATCTCCACCCGCCCGTGTCCGATGGGTCTGCGGTCGATGGAACGTTCTCTTGCCCACGATCCGGACAGTGTCACGATCTCCCGGTTCTCCCAGGGGAGTTCGATACATGCGGAAAGAACCTTCTCCAGAAAGACCTCCTGCTCTCCTGCATTCTCCACCCGGACACTCCGCGCGACCACATCCAATCCGCGGAAAATGCTGTAGGATAGAGTCACAACCAGCCCCGTTGCCTCGTCCAGAAGCTCGATCTCCAGGGTCTTTGTCTCGGTCTCTTTTCCGAAGGTCGCCGGCAGGCTTTCCAGCTTCTTCTTCCCGTCAAAGATCCGATGGGAACGATACGTCAGTTCACATCCCATGAACCCGTCTGCATTTTTCACCTCCAGAGAATTCGGACGAAAATCTCCGGTTCCTCCGAAGCTGTATTCAAAAGGAAAGCCGTCCATAAAGGTGCACTTATCTCCCGGCTTTCCATCCATGTAGCTGTATTCTTTTTCACGAAGAAGTGTCCGTCCCACAGCGGAACGCACCTTTTTCCCATAGTAGACATGGCCCAGATATTCCTTTTGCTGCACCGTGTCCATAAGGCCCGCCCTCCCGGCACCTGTCATAGGTCCGATCGCTGCTCCGGCAAGTCCCATGATATATGTAGAATGCTCCATCTGAAGAGTGAAGCATTTGCTTTCATCGTTATAAGTTATTTCGAATATTTCTGCCATCACAGTCCCTCTGCTTTTTCACTTCGTTCAACACCTGTTTCACTATTACCGGGGAATAGCTCCCGGTAAGTCAGAGGCTTCTTTGGCCTTCGGCTCAGAATGACAGGCGGCCTGTCATCCTGAGCAAAGGCAAAGTCTTACATCTTCTTCTACCGGATCCCTTCTTCGGTATCATCGTAGCGGGTTACGCTATGCTCCTTAATGTAATCAACAATGTCATCCAGCTCGCAGAAAGCAAGACTGACATAACTGTCTGCACATCCGTAATATAGTGCGATCCTTCCCGTATCCGGGTCATGAACCGTTGCACACGGGAAGGTTACATTTCCTACAAAGCCTCGCTCCTCATACCACTCCTCCGGAGTGAGCAGGAAGTTCTCGCAGCGATACTTCACAACGGACGGATTGTCGATGTCCAGAATTGCACCGCCGATGGAGTAAACATAGCCGTTGCAGGTTCCTGCTACGCCATGGTAGAACAAGAGCCAGCCCTCGGAGGTCTCGATGGGGGCAGCGCCGCCGCCGATCTTTAAGCTCTCCCACCATTCGGAGCTGCGTCCCATAACATGACGATGCTTGCCCCAGTAGGTCATATCCGGGCTCTGTGACAGGAAAATATCACCAAAGGGTGTGTGACCGCTGTCCGACGGACGGCTCAGCATCACATAATTGCCGTTGATCTTACGCGGGAAAAGAACTGCATTCCGGTTAAAGGGAATGAACGGGTTCTCCAGGCGGGTAAAGGTCTTAAAATCCCTGGTCTTTGCAAGACCGATGGATGCACCGTAGAAGTCCTGACACCACATGGTGTAGTAAGTATCCTCCACCTTTACAAGGCGAGGATCATAGGCGTAGATCGGCTGGAACGGTTCTCCTGCCTCATTTACAAACTGAATCTTCTCTTCTTCAAAATTCCAGTGAATACCATCCTCACTTCTTCCGAAGTAGATCATGGATACACCGTTTCTCTGCTCACCACGGAATACACCGACATACTTTCCCTCAAAGGGAACCACTGCACTGTTGAAGATCCGTGCAACACCCTTCACCGGATTCCGTCCGATGATCGGGTTCTCGGTATATCTCCAGATGGGAGCATCCTTGATCCCTTCCGGTCTTTCCTGCCATGGGATATTCGGAAGCGGATCACAGTTGAGCATCTGTACTTTGGACATAATTCGTCTCCTTGATCTCTTTTTTTTAAAATCTTCTGTTCATCTCTGAATAAATGTTCATTTTCGCTTCCCGTGGCGATCGTTGCCCCACAGGATGCTCTTCTTCTCGCCGGACTTTCTTTGGATCACCTCTTCCTCCGTCTCATCCGCCTTATCTTCCTCTAACGCCTTTCCCCAGTACCACAGCTGCTCCTCGGGGCTGCCGGGCTCGGGCCTTTTCATGAACCTCCGCATCACAAATTCCATAGGATATGTTGCAAGGTAGAACATAAAGCCGGGCAGGACCACCACAAGCCAGGGCATAAGGTAAGCTCCTGCCAGGGTAAAGGCAACCACCACCAGCACTCCCACCGTGACCGGCAAAAACCGGAATGCCGCATAGGCAGACATTTTAAAGAGTGCAAAATTCTTCCTGGTAAAGCGTGAAAGGAACGGACAGAAATACAGTACCACGGCCAGATAAAGGAAGCTGATCCCCACCAGGATCACCCACATGGCATCATTTAACTGACTTCGGTTGTTCCAGAGGTAATAGACATCCACCACCAGAACCGCGGTTATGATCACGTTAATGAGTCCCGGAAGGATCGATTGCTTCACGTTCATTTTGAAGCCGTGAAGGAATTCCCGGAACATATATCCTGTTTTAAAGCGCACGACCTTAGCCATGGCATAATATGCTGCTGTCGTGGAGGCCACAAGTGTGACCAGCGGCAGAGAGCAGATAAGCCACAGGACGCCGATCATCAGGATATCGAAGAGCATATTCATGGTCCTGGCCAGTTTTCCGTCCGGTGAGAACATAGTTTCCCTTTTTAGGACAAAGAGAGCCTACGCCACACTTTTTGCAGCGTAGGCCCGTGAGTCCCTATTTACAGTATGTATTGAAAGTTTCGTATGAAAAGATACGGCTATCACTTTCGCCATGCTCTCTCCGGACCCTTCGGGTCCGTCGAGTCACGGCTATCGCCGTATACATTCACGCCATGCCACCTCTCCGGATCCTTCGGATCCGTCGATGTACGGCTGCGCTTTCGCCATGCTTGGCTATCGCCTTCGCCATGCTCTCTCCGGACCCTTCGGGTCCGTCGAGTCACGGCTATCGCCGTA
>CAMPAX010000208.1 GCA_946633495.1 uncultured Lachnospiraceae bacterium
GTGTGACATTTCCAGCGCAAGCCGATTCCCCTCGTACTTAAATGCCATTAAGTGAAAGTTTGCTTCTGCTGATCGAAGTCGGATCGGTTTCCATGTATTTCGTACCGTGACCGGAAGCGGATTCGGTACCGGAACCAGATCGTTTCCTTCTGCTTCTGCTTTAACGTAGAAATAAGGAAAGCGTTCCCGGAGTTCCTCAACAACTGCCCGGAGGATATCTCCGTCTACAGTTTCTTTCAATGTCACTGATGCTCCCATGGTATTCGGGTTATCGGGTGTACACAAATACAACATCGGTTCATAATACTCTGCCATCTTCTATCCAATCTCCCTCCGTTCAAAATACTTTTGATTTTGCGAAGCCTGTAAGATTCTACGGACTCTAACTTAAAAGCATATCATATTTCTCCCGTAAATGAAATAAGAGAAAACCCGCAGACCGGATATCGAATATCCGACTGCGGGTATAAAGTATGGTTCGATGCTGCAAGTCAGCTCATGTGGTTAATTCCGTGTACTTATCTTTCAGCTCAGCGTCGCTGATCATGGTGATCCGTCCGGCGTCATATTCGGCGGTTACCCAGTCGTAGATCTTCCGGATCAGTTCGTCGGTCTTGGGGAGCTCCTCCAGCCCCTTTCTTTTCCGATATTCGTTCACCCAGTAGGCTACGCCGGCCAGACCGGAGGCGTTATTCACGGATACCTTGGGCGGACGGTTCAGGATGGTCTCTGTGTCGAAGATATTGTAGATCTCCGGATTCTTCATCATGCCGTCCGCATGGATCCCGGCCCGGGTCAGATTGAAATTCTCACCCACAAAGGGAGTCATGGGAGGAATGTCATAGCCGGTTTCCCGCTGCAGATATTCGGCGATCTCGGTGATGACCTGTGTATTCATACCGTTCAGATGACCGCGAAGAGATGCGTATTCGAAGACCATGGCTTCCAGCGGTACATTTCCCGTGCGCTCCCCGATTCCCAGAAGGGAACAGTTCACGGCGCCGGCACCATACATCCAGGCAGTGGTGGCGTTGACAACACCTTTATAGAAATCATTATGTCCGTGCCATTCGATCATTTCCGAAGGAACGTCGGAGTAATGCTGCAATCCGTAGATTATGCCGGATACGCTTCGCGGCAGGGCGGCACCGGGATAGGGAACACCATAGCCCATGGTATCGCAGGCCCGGATCTTGATGGGGATCCCGCTTTCCCGGGAGAGCTCCATCAGGGCGTTTGCAAAGGGAACCACGAAGCCGTAGAAATCCGCCCGGGTGATATCTTCAAAATGACATCTGGGGCGAAGACCTGCTTCGATGCATTCCCTGACGATGCCCAGGTACTTGTCCAGGGCTTCCTTTCGGGTAAGCCCCATTTTGTGGAAGATATGATAATCGGAGCAGCTGACAAGGATTCCGGTTTCCTTGATCCCGATGGCACGGACCAGCTCGAAATCCTTCTTGTTGGCCCGGATCCAGGTGGTGATCTCCGGAAATTCATAGCCGAGCTCCATACATTTTTCCAGAGCCTTACGATCCTTTTCGGAATAGACGAAGAATTCCGTCTGACGGATCATACCCTTCGGGCCCCCAAGCTTATGGAGCAATTTATAGATATGCACCATCTGCTCCGTGGTATAGGGTGTTCTGGACTGCTGTCCGTCCCGGAAGGTTGTATCGGTAATGAAGATATCTTCGGGCATATTCTCCGGGACACGCCGGTAATTAAATGCGATCTTCGGCGTTTCCGTGTAGGGGAACATTTCCCGGAACAGCTCGGGCTCCTTTACGTCCTGCAGCCGGTAGATATAGGGATCCTGTTCAAGCTTAAAGGTCTTACTGCTTAAAATGATATCGTTCATTCCGTGCCTCCTTTGGTTCCATGTGGAAGGGTTGATACTTTACAGGTTTTATCATATATAGTATCATTTGTAAAATGAATATAATAAATCGTATTTATTCGAGAATCGAATAATAAGGAGGAATGGAATGGATACGGAATCGATCAGGACGTTTTTGGTGCTGGTGAAGACCAGAAACTATACCAGAGCAGCAGACCAGCTTTTTGTGGCCCAGTCTACGGTGACCAACCGGATCAATGAGCTGGAAAAAGAACTGAAGTTTGCACTGTTCACCCGGACGAACCGAAGTGTGGAGCTCACGGTAAAGGGCGAGCAGTTCCGGGTTTACGCGGAGAAAATGATGGAGCTTACGGAGAATTCCCTGGCGGAGATCTCCGAGGTGCAAAGATACGATCACTACCTTCGGATCGGCAGCGCGGATTCGATTTACGAGGGTCATCTGGCGGAGTTGATCCGGGAGCACAGACGCACACATCCCAAGGATTATCTCAGGATTTCCATCGGCCTTACGGATCATCTGCTGGAACAGGTTCGGAATGACCTTCTGGATGTAGTCTTCACCTATCTTCCACTAAAAAAGAATTCTCTGCACTGTGAGCTCTATAAGCAGGATCAGCTGGTCCTGGTCACCAGGAGCAGGAACCGCAAATATCCCCATGGGATCACCGAGGCCGAGCTTCTTTCGGAAAGATATCTGATGTGCAACTTCGCTCTTCAGGAAGTTGGGCAGTATATCCGGAAACTTTTTCCGAAGTACCATCAGTTTGAGCTGGAGATCGATGACTGTATGAAGATCGTTCCTTTTCTGATGGATCAGGATAACTACACCTTCCTTCCGAAGGATATGGCGGAGCATTATCAGGAGAAGGGACGGCTTCGCCAGGTTCCCCTCATCGATTTCAGTACGCCGGTGATCAACAGCTATATCATTTACAAAAAAACACATGAAAAGCTCTGCAGAGAGATCTTCTTCCGGGCGCTTTAAGGCGGACCGGAGAACGAAAAAGAACAAATTCCACTCCTTTAAACTTTTACTGCTTCATCAATATACTACCTGATTCCGGCCGTTCTGCTTACCCTGATACAGCTTCTCATCCGCTTCCTTGATGGTGCCGTCGATATCTCCGTTGTAACCGTATTCCGTAAGTCCGAAGGTCATGGTGACCCGGATCTCCTGCTCCTTCACCCGTATGGTCGCGTCGCCGATGCTGCTCCGGAGCTCCTCCAGGATCACCCGGGACTCATCTCCGTTCTTCCCGGGGAAGACCAGAAGGAATTCCTCACCGCCCCAGCGGGCCGCAAAGGAATCCTCTTTGCAGGTATCCTTCATGGACCTGGCCACGAACTTCAGCACTTCGTCACCGGCATCATGTCCGTAGGTATCGTTGACCTTCTTGAAGAAATCGATATCTCCCATAGCCACGCTGATGGCCGCATATTTCTGAGAGTGGACCAGTTTGCCCAGTATGGACTGGGCCTTCCGCCGATTGTACAGCCCGGTCAGGGCGTCCGTGTTCGCCTGTTTCTGTAGACGGACGTTGAACTGCATCAGCTTGCCTTCCGCCTCATTGCTGTCCTTGCTGAAGATATAGGAGATAACGATGATCCCGATAAAAACAGCGGAAATGTTGGTGATCTGGATCAGCTTCACCGTCATCTCGCCAAGCGGAAGTTCCGGTGCCCAGCCCGCAAAGGCAAATATGGTCAGGATCCTGCAGATCAGCACCAGGAAGGCCAGAAAGAATTTGAACTGAAGACGAAAATGTGTAGCGAAGAAGCTCAGCAGCAGAATGATGATGAAGTAATTCTGCATGCCGGCGCTCCAGCCGAAACACGGGATCATGGACAGACTCCAGCCGAACATCCACAGGCTAAACAACACCATACATGTCTGTGTCCCGGCAAAATACGTCTGGATAAAGAGAATGATCATGGCAGCATAGAATATACCGATCCTTGCGATAAAGTGCACCGTGGTATCGAGCCCGGCCAGGGCCAGATCCATGGAAAAGGCAATGAAAAGGATAAGGTACAGGATCCGAAGCGTCACCATACCCCGCTTTGTCTCATTTTCCGAGACCACGTCTTTGTTGATCAAACTAAAGAAGCCCAT
>CAMPAX010000209.1 GCA_946633495.1 uncultured Lachnospiraceae bacterium
GCCTTCTCCAGCTTTTTCTCCGCCTTTGCCTCTGCCCTGGCTTCTGCTTTGGCCTCTTCCTTAAGCACCTTCGGATCCAGATCCGGCAGCTCGTCGATCAGCTTTTCAATAAGGCGTTTCTTGCTGAACATATCATATCCCAGAAGATAGATAAATGCCATTTTGTTCAGGTAGGCATTCTCCTCCTGCGGGAATTTCTTCTCCACCAGAGCCGCCGCCTTCGCCGTGCTCGCCTCGATATTAAAGTACTGCGGCTTCTCCAGTTCATAAATGTCATTGTAGATCTCACCCATTTTATCGGAAGTGAAAAAATCCAGCGTCATGGGCGTCAGGATCTTCTGGATATCTCCGATGGGCAGAACATTTTTCAGATAATAGATATAGATCAGTAAAATGATATGCTCCTTCGAATATCTTTTGTTTCTCGGAGGCGGAAGGAGCCGGTTCTTCGTATAATTATTGATCATGGTCTTTGTCAGGATCTTATCCTCCGGAGCCCTTTTATTATGCTCCAGATGCTGATCCATAAACCTGGTCACCTGATCCATATACAGTTCGATCTCCGGGATATCCTCCGGAATAATGAAATCCAGCCGGATCATTTCCCGGATCTCACGTTTCAGCTGAAGAAGTTGTTCATCCATTTTCTTCCCCTTTATCCAAATCAGTATTGCGTCCGTTTTCGCTCTCGGCCGGTCTCTTCACTTTAACCGTTACACGCTCCACGCGGTTCCGGTCCACCGCCGTCACTTTCAGGTGAACCAGTTCATTTTCCACCGTGTCGCCCTCATCCGGCAGCCGGTCCAGAAGCTCGATCACCAGTCCGCCCACGGAATCATAGTGTTCACTGTCCAGTTCGATCCCGAGAGCATCCGACAGATCATCCAGCTTCACGGAAGCATCCACATCGTAAACATCCTCCGAAACCTTCTTGATCCACTCAGCCTCACCCTCATCGTATTCGTCGCGGATATCGCCCACGATCTCCTCGATCAGGTCTTCCATGGTGATCAGCCCCGCCGTGATCCCGTACTCATCCAGCACGATACACATGCTGGCAGAGGACGTCTTCATATCCTTGAATATCTGCGCCGTTCGCTGGTACTCGTACACAAATACCGGCTTTCGCATGATCTTCTCCACCTTCACGGAGTTCCTGCCGTATTTTTCCGCATACAGGATCAGGTCCTTCACATGCAGGATCCCCACGATGTGATCCCTGCTCTCACGATATACGGGAAGCCGCGAGAAGGCTTCTTCTTCCAGCAGCTTCAGCAGATCATTATAATCCGCATCGATCTCCGCACAGACCATATCCGTTCTGGGGATCATCACATCCTTCGCCACCGCATCGCCGAAATCCACCACATTTGTGATCATTTTCTGCTCTTCTTTTTCGATGACGCCCTCCTCATGGCTGACGTCCACGATGGCACGAAGCTCCGACTCCGTCATCTGATCTTTCTTATCCGGATCGATACGAAGCAGAAAGAAGATCCCTCTGGAAATGGTATTCAGGATCCAGATCACCGGCGTCAGCACGATGGACAGAACCCGGATCGGCACCGCATAGAACAGACTGAGCTGCAGATTGTACAAGGCAGCCAGATTCTTCGGAACGATCTCCCCGAACAGCAGCACCAGAAATGTCAGGATTCCCGTCGCCACGCCGATCAGCCGGTCACCGAACACCTTCGTCACGAAAATGGTGGTCAGTGCGGAGGCTGACAGGTTCACGATATTATTTCCGATCAGCACCGTAGTCAGAAGGCGTGCGGGATCCTCGCGGAGCCGAAGCACCAGCGCCGCTTTCTTTGCTTTCCGTCCGCCCTCATCCAAAAGGGCCCTGAGTTTATTCAGATTTACCGTTGTAAGTGCCGTCTCCGCCGATGAAAAGATTCCCGACAGGAGCAGCAGCACGATCAGGATACCCAACTGTATCCACGACCCCGCGTCCATCCGATCTTATCCCCTCTTTTTGATTTTGCCTTTTAGCCTTCCCCTTGCTTCCGCCGCAGGCTGCTCCGTCACTCCTTCGTCGGCTTCTCTATCCCCTGCCGGCGGAAGATCCGCTCATAGCTTCCGTTCCCCTGGATCATGGAACGGTTCACTCGGCTGATGGTGGCCGTCGATGCTCCGGTCTCATTCGCGATCTCGATATATGTCTTCTCCTCATAGAGCATCCTCGCCACGGCAAACCGCTGTGCGATGGATACCACCTCATTGGTGGTGCACACATCGTCCAGAAACTGGTACAGTTCTTCCTTGTCCGAAAGGCACCGGATCGCATCCAGAAATGCATCCACCGTATCGGTCCGTATGGTCTTCTTCATGCCATTTCCCCCCGCATAAAACCATTATCGCTTATTCTCTTTCCGTACCCATACCGCAGCCGCCGCTCGGTTTACATAAAATTCCCCAAACCCTTCGCTGTCGATCTTGATATTGTACTTTGCATTTCCGGTCACATCCGAGAAATGCGCTCCCGCAAACTGTCTTCCGATGTACATCCGCTTGGTGCCACCGCGTCCGTCGGAAAGAACCACAGCCAGACCGGAATCCGGATGCTCCTCGTCTCCCTCTCTGGTCCATCCGATACAATCCGGATCGTCGAAATAATCATGCTGCTCACCGTAGGCTCTGGTCTTCCGAACCTTCAGAAGCTTGTCCAGCACAGTCTTCACGCCTTTGATCTTGTCATGAGGCACTCCGTAATAGTCTCCGTAGAATACACAGGGATACCCGTCTCTCCGAAGCAGGATCAGTGAATACGCCAGCGGCTTGAACCAGTCTGCCACCCAGGACTCCAGCGCCTGTCCCGGCTGGGTATCATGATTGTCCACAAAGGTCACCGCGTGCATGGGGTCACATTGCGTCAGGGTTCCGTCGAGGATCCGGCGGAGATCATAAGATCCTTCCGCCTTTGCACAGTAATAGAAATTATAGTGCAGCGGCACATCAAAGAGTGACGCTTCCTTATTGATCTTAGCCAGATATTCCATCAGTGTATTTACATTTGCATTCCAGTATTCGCCCACGGAGAACAGTTCCTTCCCCGTAAGTTCCCTTACACGCGTCAGGAAATCCCGGTAGAAGCCGGAGGGAATGTGCTTTAAGGCATCCAGCCGGAACCCATCCACGCCGGTCTCCTTCACATACCAGACGGCCCAGCGAACGAGTTCCTCAACCACTTCGGGGTTGCTGAAATCGATGTCCGCACCCATCAGGTAATCATAATTCCCGTTTTCCTGATCTACGTCATCGTCCCATTCTTTTCCCGCAAATTTGAAGATCGCCTTCTTTGCGCGTTCCTGATCCCAGTCGATCCCGTCGAAATGCGTCCAGTTCCAGGTAAAGTCAGAGTATTTTCCTTTTCTTCCGGGGAAGGTAAACTTTGTCCATGCACCGATCACACGGCTGTCACCGATCATCTGATAACGGCTGTGCTCGTTGAATTCCTGTGCAGAAACGGACTCCACTTCATCCGCTCCCAGCTTGTGATCGAGAACCACATCTCCGTAGACATTGATCCCCTTTCCCTGCAAAGCACTTATGGCAGCTATGTAGTCCTTTTTTGTTCCGTACTTGGTACGAACACTGCCCTTCTGGCGGAACTCTCCAAGGTCATACAGGTCATATACACCGTAGCCGTTATCCTCGGCTCCCTTTGCTCCCTTATATGCCGGCGGAAGCCATACACCGGTGATCCCTGCCGTCTTCAGTTTTGCGGCATCCAGAGCCACCTTCTTCCAAAGCTTTCCGTCGGACGGAAGACAGGACTCAAAATACTGCATCATGGTTCCGTTCTCTACCATATCTGCCTCCTTATCATTCACCACTTCGTATCAACGTATGCCGTGATTTAGACACATTCTTCCGTATTATAGCAAACTTTAACGCTTTATTCAACTAAAACGAATCCTTTCGGGCAGGTTTCGGGCAGGTTTC
>CAMPAX010000210.1 GCA_946633495.1 uncultured Lachnospiraceae bacterium
CGCCTTCGTCAGGATCTTCGTCAGTTTCTCAGAGGGCATACCCTTCTCGATCATAAAAGCCGTCTTCTTTGCATTGCCCGGAACCTGGAAATCCCTCTCCAGCAGCAGCATTACGATCCGTTCAAAACCAATGGAGAAGCCGCAGGCCGGTGTGGGCTGGCCTGTGAATCTTCCGATCATTTCATCATAACGTCCGCCACCGCCTACAGATCCGCCATACTCATCCATGGATATCTCAAAGATCGGACCGGTGTAGTAGGACATTCCCCGTACAAGCGTCGGATCAAAGGCCACCTTGAACTCCGCCTCCTTTGCTGTATCCACGCTCTCCATAATGGTACTGAGATTCTTCGTGATCTCTTCCGGAAGGAAGCCTCCCAATGTCTCCTGAAGCAGCCTGAGACCCGCCACATCCGCTGTCACCTTCCGGAACAGATCCAGATACTTGTCCACAGTCTCGGCGGAATAACCCGTACCGATCAGTTCCTCCCGCACACCTGAAAGTTCGATCTTATCCATTTTATCCAATGTAATGAATATGCCGTCGTAGTCCACGGCCTCTGCACCTTCCGGCGCGGTAAACCCGGCATAATCCACCATGGCTCTCAGGATCCTGCGGTCGTTGATCCGGATGGTAAAGTTCCGGAAATCCAGTTTTCCAAGCAGTGTTGTCGTTGCCAGGATCAACTCGATCTCAGCCAGGATCGAGGGTTCTCCAAGGATATCGATATCGCACTGCATGAACTGACGATAGCGTCCTCTCTGCGGACGGTCCGCCCTCCATACAGGTCCCATCTGCAGCGCCTTAAAGGGGCTCGGCAGATCATTTGCATTGTTGGAATAATACCGGGAGAGAGGAACCGTAAGATCGTAACGAAGACCACCGTCTACCAGATCGATCTCCTCTTTCGCTTCTTCCAGCTTCAGCTTTTCACCGCGCTTCAGGATCTTAAAGATCAGCTTCTCATTCTCTCCGCCCTGCTTTGAGGACAGATTTTCAATATGTTCTACCGCCGGGGTCTCCACCGAAGTAAACCCGAATCTTCTGTACGTGTCCTTGATCAGCCCGATGGCATAGTCACGGATCTCCATTTCCCGCGGGAGAATGTCCTTCATTCCTGTAACCGGCTTCTTCTTCATATCCTTTCTCGTGTAATCCAATCATCCATTCAGGGTGATGGGATTTACTTTTCCTTTCCTGTATTTTCTTTGATTTTTCAGTTTCTGTTCAGTTTCCTGCATCGGATCGCGCATGCGTCCACAGCAACACAATATAGCACGAAACCGAAAAAAAAGGAAGACCCCTGCAGTATAGCAGGAGTCTTAACCTTTATTGGATCATCTGACTTATGCTTTATGTACGTCCTCAACCAGAACTTCGTTGTGGCCGCCGTTACCTTCAGATACTTCACGTGTCTTAGTCGCTTCCATAACCTTATCAAGGAATTCCAGGAATCGGTCGATGTTACCTTCCTCCATGGAGGAAAGGGACTGCTTAAGATGCTCGTAAACCGGCTTGTCTGCGGTGAAGCCCTTCTCCCTGAAGTAACCACGTGCCAGGGAGATCATACCCTTCTCCTTGATCTTATGGATGCCAACCAGATAAATGAACTGATCCGCAACATCCTGATTATCTTCGAAGAACCGTGCCAGAGAATCGATCTCACCGGTAAGGATAACCACATAATCATTCTCTTCCGGAGCAGAGTTCTTGATGACTTCAACCAGCTTAGCCGGTGTCACCAGACCTGCATTTTCAATGATAAGGCATCCGCCCTTCAGGCTCTGAAGCTTCTCAAGCCCGATCTTGTTCAGCTGCTTCGCTTTGATCTTCGCGATCTTATCGGACTTTACCAGGTCCATTGCAAAGAAGCTTCTTGCAAAATCCTCACCCACACGGACCGTACCGAATCCGTTCTTACCAAGGATAACGATATTCTTGGACATATCCGGATGGCGAAGGATCGAATTCACGGAAAGGATCACGTCATCGGAAGTAGATGCGATCTTACTGTATTTTTTCAGCGGAACGGCTCTGGTGGGAAGTGCTCCCAGCGGAACTTCTTCACCCGTCACAGGATCCGTCACGCGGCGGACACCCATGCCTGCCTGTGCTTCCATCTCGCGTCTGGCCGCGCGCTGTTCTGCACGCTTCTCTTCCGCTTCACGCCTGGCAGCACGCTCAGCGCGGCGTTTTGCCTCAGCCGCATAAGCTTCCTGCTCTTTCCGCTCGGACTCCCGAACGTAAGCCTCCATATCCTCTTCTGCGGACTTTTTGGATTCGGCTTTTTTCGGCTCCTGTTTTTTCGGTTCCTGTTTTTTCGGTTCCGGCTTTTTCGGTTCCTGTTTTTTCGACTCCTGCTTTTTGGGCTCCTGCTTTTGGGGCTCGGGCTTTTTCGGTTCCTGTTTTGCAGGCTCCGGCTTTTTCGGTTCCGGCTTCGGCTCCGTTTTTTCAGGCTCCGGCTTTGATTCCGTTTTTTCCGGCACAGGTGAGGTATTCACCTCTTCTTTTTCTTCTCCTCCGCCAAATAATTTAGAGAGTAAGCGCTTGATCGCTTCATAAGCATTTCTGAATGGTTTCATGTTTCCCCCTCCAAAATTTCAGTCATAGAAGTATTATACTACATCTGAAAGAAAAATTCGACAGTAAATTTCCACATTTTACTGTTTTTTTTGTCAAATATACAAATATAAATTGGTATTTTTGACGATTTTCAGATTTGTTCCCTGTTGTGATACTAACATCGGAGTGCTATAATTGGTGTGTTATTAAAAATCAGACAATCGGTATATGCAGTTCCCGGCACATCAGAATGTCCGGGTATATCTGTGAGAGGATTATTCATGAACCATCACAAACCTCTGATTGCGGTGTGTACCTCACGCGTCTATGACACACAGATCCATGAGTTTATCCACACGTTAAATGAAAAAATCCGGGAGGAAGCATCCTCCCTTCTTGTGTTTACCATCAATTCCGATATCTACTGGGACGAGAGCATTACTCCGGCTGAAACATATGTGTATGATATCATCCCTTATGAAGAGCTGTCCTGTCTCATCCTGATGGATGAGAAGATCAAGAGCCACACCATCGCACACAAAATCCTGGAGAACTGCAAAAGAACGGATACTCCCGTGATCGTCATCGATGGTTCTTATGAAGATACCGTCTCCATCAACTTTGACTACGGAGCCGGATTTGAGCAGATCGTCCGCCACATCATTGAGGATCACCACGTCAGAAAACCGCATATGATGGCCGGCCTTCCCAACAACGTATTCTCCGATGAACGAATCATGATCTTCAAACAGGTCTGTGAGAAAAACGGGATCGCATTTGATGACAGCATGGTAAGCTACGGTGACTTCTGGGCCGATCCCACACGGGAGGCAACTCTCCGTCTGATCGAAGAGGGCCGCCTGCCTGAAGCGGTGATCTGCGCAAATGATATCATGGCGCTGAATGTCAGCGATGTACTGCAGGAGCACGGGTACCGGGTTCCCGAAGATGTGATCGTATCCGGCTTCGATGGATATGAACAGATCTTCTTCTCGCAGCCGAAGATCTCCAGCGTCAGCTGCGGAAGCGAACTTCTTGCCGATTCCACCGCAGAGGCCGTACTCCGAATCCTTCGGGGAGAAGCCTGCACCACTCGGAAGATCCTGCCGAAGCTGATCCCGAATGAATCCTGCGGCTGCCCGTCCATGATCTGGCAGGCACACACGCTGCTCTCCGGCTTCAACAACACTTTCTACCGTCACCAGGATGATATCCGGATCCTTTATGATATCTCCACTTCCATGGAGACCAGTAAGACTCCCTATGAGATGGCCTCAAAGATCCATCAGCATAAGACCAAGCATCATCTTACGGTCGTGGATCAAAACTGTTTTGACCCGGAGAAGAATTATTTTCT
>CAMPAX010000211.1 GCA_946633495.1 uncultured Lachnospiraceae bacterium
TCTGTGCCTTTGTGCCGTGCTGATGCTGGCGGGATGCGGGAAGTCCGGGGAGACCGGAACGAGCGGCATTTCCGAACAGGGAATCACCGCCGAGACAGGGACACAGGAGAAATCTTCCGAGGATAAGAAGACGCCGGATGACAATACAGCGGAGGACATGACTGCCAACTCCTCCTCGAATACCGAAGAAACAGGTACTGAGATTAAGACGGAGAAGGCCACAGTCGCTGAACAGGAAGTATTATCTCCCGGAATGATCCCGGTTTCGGCAGATCAGCTAAAGGACGGAACCTACGAAATCCAGGTTAAGTCCAGTTCGTCCATGTTTGATATCACATCCTGTTATCTTACGGTATCGGAAGGAACCATGACCGCGAAAATGATCATGGGCGGCAAAGGGTATCTATATGTATATCCGGGAACCACTCAGGAAGCAGAGAAGGCACCGGAGGCGGATCGGATCCCGTTTCAGGAAGAAGCAGACGGAAGCCATAGCTTCACATTTCCGGTTAAGGCTTTGAATGAAGCGGTTCCATGTGCGGCCTTCAGCAAGAAAAAAGAGCTCTGGTATGACAGGAATCTTTGCTTTGAGGCAGCGGCACTTCCTTTGGAAGCGTATCTGGAGAAGCCGTATAAGGATGCAAAGGATTTGGGTATTGCAGACGGGACCTATCAGGTTCCGGTAACGCTGCAGGGTGGATCCGGAAAGGCTTCTGTGGCTTCACCCGCAAAGCTGGTGATAGAAAACGGCGAGGCAGTGGCCGAAATCATCTGGAGCAGCCCGAACTATGATTACATGGTCGTGGATGGGACCAAATACCTTTCGGTAAATGAAACCTCCACGGAAAATTCGGTCTTCAATATTCCGGTGGTCGGCTTTGATTATCCGCTTCCCGTAAAGGCGGATACCACAGCCATGAGCCAGGCACATGAGATCGAATACACGCTGACCTTTGAGTCGGCCGGTATACAGTAGCTTTCTACGGAATCAGGAGGCGGTTATGAAGCAGGGAAATGAGAGAGGAAGGAGAATACTTCTTGCATTTGCCCTGCTTCTTTTCTGTCTTTCAGGATGTGGAAATGCAGAGAAAAAAGAAGCGGATTCAACCGTGACCGAGGGAAAAGCATCTTCTTCTCTGACCGAGGACATGTGGCTTGGGCTTACGGTGGAAGCGCGCGTGGAAAATGTATATGCTTCGGAATACCGGATCGATAGATTATCCGGCGGGTTCTCACGTATCACCATCCGGGAGCAGGAATATCTGATCGTTCCTCCGGGAGCAGAGATTCCGGAGGGGATTCCGAAGGAGGTAACGGTGATCCGCCGGCCAAAGGAGAAGATCTATGTGGCCTCGTCCTCAGCCATGTCCTTCTTTCAGGCGTTAGGCATTCTGGATAAAGTCGGATATACCAGTACCCGTGCGGCCGACTGGGCGGAAGAGGAGATCCGGAATGCAGTAGATCAGGACCGGATCACTTATGTCGGAAAATACAATGCGCCGGATTATGAGTGGCTGATGCAGGAGGGAGCGTCGATCGCGGTGGAGAATACCATGCTGCTGCACAGTCCGAAGACAAAGGAACAATTGGAACAGCTGGGGATTCCGGTTCTGATCGAGTATTCCAGCTATGAGAAACACCCCATGGGAAGACTGGAATGGGTGCGGGTGTATGGCTGCATCCTCGGGATGGAGGAAGAGGCAGACAGGTATTTTGCGGCGGAGGATGCCAGATTTCGTAAGATCACCGCAGAAGCAGAGAAGAATAACGAAGAAAATTCGGCAGTCGGACCGGCGGTGTTCGCTTATTTTTACATGAATCCTAACGGGTATGTCTCCATACAGCGGCCGGGCTCTTATGTTGCGGAAATGATCCGCCTGGCGGGAGGGACGTACTTTTATTCCTCGGACACGGAGGAAGATACTGCCGGCGGAAATATGAATCTTCAGACAGACCGTTTTTATGAGGCGGCAAAGGATGCGGATGTGCTGATCTATAACGGTGCGATCTACGGACCGCCGGAAGGGCTTATGCAGCTTACGGAGGATTATCCGCTGCTTAAGGATTTTAAAGCAGTCCAAAGCGGCCGGGTCTATGTGACAGGAGATAATCTTTTTCAGGGTGTGACCCACATGAACGATGTGTTGGAAGAACTGGCCGCCATCCGAAAGGGACAGGAAGGGGACGGAAGGTTTTTCCGAAAGCTCCAATGATCCGGGGGACAGGAGCTTGGGATTAAGCAGGACAGGAGTTTGGAAAGAAGCATGAATAAAAGCCTGGATAAAAAGAAGAACAGAAGGATCCTATGGGTATCGGCAGGGATGGCAGCGGCTCTGCTTCTTCTGGTGCTCCTGAATCTGATCTTAGGCTCGGTAAAGATCGATATTACTGATCTGAAATGCCTCTTTGGGGGAGAAACGGGAGAAACAACCAAAAGGATCCTTCTGGAGCTTCGGCTTCCGAGGGCGCTCATGGCCCTGCTGTTGGGCGGAGCCCTGGCACTTTCCGGACTGCTGCTGCAGACATTTTTTGAAAATCCCATCGCAGGCCCCTTTGTGCTGGGAATATCTTCCGGAGCAAAACTGGCGGTGGCATTATCCCTCACCCTTGTTCTGAAACTGGGAGGACATATGTCATCCCTCATGATGATCCTTGCTTCCTTTGCCGGAGCCATGATCACGCTGGGGCTGATCCTTCTGGTATCCAGAAGACTTCCCCGGGGAGCCAGTCTGCTGGTGGCAGGTATCATGATCGGCTATATCTGTTCCGCGGTAACGGATCTGGTGATCAATCTGGCTGAGGATTCCAATGTGGTGAGCCTTCATTCCTGGAGTCTGGGAAGCTTTTCCGGGCTTACCTGGTCCCATGTCAGGATTACGTCCCTGATCGTCATCCCGTTGTTTATCGGAACCATTTTTCTTGCGAAACCCATGCAGGCTTTTTTCCTGGGAGAGGCGGTGGCTGTGAGTCTTGGGGTAAATGTGAAAAGATTCCGGTTATTGCTGGTACATACCGCCAGTCTCCTGGCAGCTGCGGTAACGGCCTTTGCGGGCCCCATCTCATTTGTGGGGATCGCGGTTCCGTTCCTGATCCGCAGACTCCTTCGGACCGAGCAGACGAAAGTGACCATCCCGTTTACGTTTCTTGGGGGAGGGATTTTCTGTCTGCTGGCGGATCTTCTGGCCAGAAATCTTCTTGCACCGACGGAACTCTCCATCAGTGTGGTGACCTCCATACTCGGAGCTCCGGTGGTGATCGTTATGCTGATCCTGATGCAGCGCCGCCGAAGCGCACCCTGAATCTATGGAGCTTTGATGTGTGTCAGAAACGACAGAAAGCACGGAAGACGGAGAACGAAACTTTGTTGGATATAACGCGGGCTGACAGTTGGTAACAATATGAAAGAAAAATATATGAAAAATGAAAATACGGATCAAAGACCGGTTCCCCTGGCGTGCGAAGACCTTTCAATCGGCTATGAGAAGAAGAGTCTCTCGGAGCACATTTCGTTTTCGCTGATGCCGGGAGAAATTCTCTGTCTTCTTGGCCCGAACGGCTGCGGGAAGAGCACGCTGCTCCGAACCCTTGCGGGAGCGCAGGCTGCTCTTTTTGGGAAGGTATTGCTGGAGGGACGAGAGCTGTCAGCGTACTCGCCGGCGGAGCGCGCCACAAGACTGGGTATCGTGACGACCGAAAGGGAAGTGAAGGCGGAGCTTAGCTGCCGGGAGGTGATCCTTCTGGGGCGTTATCCGTATATGAACCTGATGCTGAAGGAACGCCCGGAGGACACGGCGGTTCTGGGACGCGCCATGGAATGGACGGGAACAACGGATCTGGCGGAGAGGCTG
>CAMPAX010000212.1 GCA_946633495.1 uncultured Lachnospiraceae bacterium
GATGGGTGTTTTCGGAGTGACAGGTTCATTTTCATGCCGGATCATTGTGGGAGCCCTGATAAAAGGAGAAGGCATATGAGTGATAAGAATGATTCCCTTGAGAATAAAACGGAAAATGAGTTTGAAGAAGATATTCAGGCTAAGATGACGGAATGGAAAGAACGTCTGATGGCTTTTATGCAGGCGAAGGAATTTAAGCCCATGCGTTTTAAGGAGCTCTGCTATCTGATGGGAATTGCCGGAGGAGAGAGGGATCTTTTTCTGGATCTTCTGAACGGGATGATCCGTTCCGGAGAGATTGTCTGCTCCAGGAACAACCGTTATATGCCGCTGCCGAAGGATACACTGACCGGTGAGTACATAGGGACTCGGAAGGGGTATGGTTTTGTCCGGGTGACCGGAAAGGATGAGGATTTCTTCATTTCCGAGAAGAATACAAACGGTGCATTTCAAGGGGATAAAGTCATGATCCGCATAGACCCTTCGAAGCGCGGACCGAGAACCGAAGCGGAGGTGGTGAAGGTCCTTTCCCGGGGAATCACCTCGGTAACAGGAACCTACCGGGAGCAGGATCGTATCGGGTTTGTGATCACGGGCAATAAAAAGCTGGGCACGGATCTGTATATTCCCGCGGGTAAGAGCATGAAGGCGGTGGACGGAAATATCGTTGTGGCCGAGATCGAGCGTTATGATACCGGCGGTGGTGCGCCGGAGGGACGCGTAGTTGAGATCCTGGGACACATTGATGATCCGAAGGATGATGTGCTTGCGGTGATCCGTGCTTTTAATATTCCGGAAGAGTTCCCCGAAGAAGTTCTGGATGAGCTTCGGGATGTTTCGGACCGGGTTACGGAAGAAGAGATTCAGGGACGCCGGGATTTCAGGGAATGGGAGACCGTGACGATCGATGGAGAGACGGCGAAGGATTTTGATGATGCCATTACGCTGACCGAGGATTCGGGAATCTACCATCTGGGCGTTCATATCGCAGATGTATCCCATTATGTGAAGGAAGGCAGTCCTTTGGATAAGGAGGCGCTGCGCAGGGGAACCTCTGTCTATCTGGCAGACACTGTGGTCCCAATGCTGCCGCATCAGCTTTCGAACGGGATCTGTTCTCTTCAGGAAGGAAAGGACCGCCTGGTGCTGTCCTGCCTGATGGAGATCGATGGAACCGGACAGATCCTGTCTCATGAGATCGTTGAAGGCGTGATCCGTTCCAATGCGCGGATGACCTATACAGACGTTTACAAACTGATCGAAGAGGCCGAGGATGCACCGGTTGAAAAATATGAGGCGTTGATCCCGCTTTTCAAGCGCATGGCAAAGCTTTCCGGGATCCTGCGTCAGCGTCGTCATGATCGGGGTTCCATTGATTTTGATATACAGGAAACCGAGATCGTGGTAGGCGAGGATGGACGCCCTACGGAGATCCGGGCCCATGACCGCAATGTGGCTACGAAGCTGATCGAAGATTTTATGCTTGCCGCAAATGAAACCATCGCCGAGGATGCCTTCTGGCAGGAGCTTCCCTTTGAGTACCGCGTGCATGAAGCGCCGGATGAGCGTAAGGTGGAAGCGCTGAAGTATATGCTGAAGACCTTTAAGATCTATATTCACGGAGGAAGAGAAGCGGTTCATCCGAGAGAATTCCAGAGAATCCTGAAGGAGATCGAGGGCAAACCTTACGAAGCCATGATCTCGAAGCTTACCCTTCGGACCATGCAGCAGGCAAGATACGGAACCGTGTGCTCCGGCCATTTCGGGCTTGCGGCAAAGTATTACTGTCATTTTACATCCCCGATCCGGCGTTATCCGGACCTGCAGATCCACAGGATCCTGAAGGAAAATCTCCACGGGACTCTGAATGACCGGAGAGTCTCTCACTATGAGCATATTCTGCCGGATGTGGCACTTGATAATTCGGCGAAAGAAAGAAGAGCGGATGATGCGGAACGGGATGTGGATAAGCTGAAACAGATCGAATATATGGAAGATCATATAGGAGAGTATTATGACGGGATCATTTCCGGATTTAATACCCAGTCGATCTTCGTGGAGCTTCCCAATACCATAGAGGGTGTGATACCTCTCGGAAGTCTGAATGATGATTTTTACGACTATCATGAAGAGAGCTTTCAGATGGTTGGTTCACGCACCCGAAAGACCTATAACCTGGGGGATCCCGCGCGGATCCAGGTGGTCAGCACGGATAAGGCAGAACGCCGGATCGTGTT
This sequence comes from uncultured Lachnospiraceae bacterium, assembly GCA_946633495.1. Lineage (GTDB taxonomy): Bacteria > Bacillota > Clostridia > Lachnospirales > Lachnospiraceae > Eubacterium_Q. Next base: position 2,238 of record CAMPAX010000212.1, read on the forward strand.
CCGGTTTGCAAAGCCCGATGAAAAGTAAGAGAGTGCCTTGATTTAAGGAGACAGAAATGAAAAATGAACCGGAAAAACTGATCGCGAATAATAAAAAAGCGTATCATGACTATTTTATTGAAGAAACCTATGAAGCCGGAATTGCCCTTGCCGGAACGGAGGTGAAATCGCTTCGGCTGGGACAGTGCAGCATCAAGGAATCCTATGTCGGAGTGGAAGATGGAGAGATGTATATCTACCACATGCATATCAATCCCTACGAGAAGGGAAATATCTTCAACAAAGACCCCCTTCGCACCAGGAAGCTTCTGCTTCATAAATCCGAGATCCGGAAACTGGCCGGAGCTGCATCGGCAGACGGATATACCATTATGCCGCTGAAGGTGTATTTTAAAAACGGACGTGCCAAGGTGGAGATCGGTCTGGCAAAAGGTAAAAAATTATATGACAAGCGGGCCGATATCGCAAAGAAGGATATGAAGAGGGAAGCCGAGAGGGATTTCAAGATAAGAAACCTGAAGTGACAAAAACCGCTTGATTTTATCGGCGCGTTTGAGTACAATATAGAACGGTTCTGTATTGGAAATTCGGTTGCAGAACAGATATAACAGAATGATAGAAATATCTGAAAGAAGGTCGCTATTACTATGAGCCAGGCAAAGGTTGACAAGTACAAAGAAGAAAAGAAGAACCGTGAGAAGACGATGAAGAAGAATAAAGTGAAGAAGGTGATCATCGCTTTTCTCATTGCACTGATCCTTGGAGCGCTGATCGGCTTCCCTCTGGGTCGTTGGATCTATAACTATCAGCAGGAACATCAGGATAAAGAGGATATCTTCATCTCGGCTCATGAATATGAAGAATGGTTTGATCAGTATTGGGTAGATAATTATTCGAATCTTTATACCGGTTCGGAAATAGCAACGGAACAGAATTCCGAATCCGGAGCAGAAAGCACCGAAGCCGGAACCGAGGGCTCCGGCACCGGAAGCGGGTCCGAGGATAAAGAGTCAGGAGCTACAGAAGAGCCGTCCTCCATTTCGGAGAATCTGACCGAAGCAGGTCCGGATAAAGAGTGATCCGGAGTACGTTGTTTAAGAATTATATCAGCGGTGTAATTTACAAAAAGATGCCGCTGATGTATGATAAACCTAACCAGGGGTTGTACTGGTTTCGACAGGGATTTTGAAGTCCCGGCAGCCATCCGTGGTCCGTGATCCACGTTAAAAGTGCGGAAAAAAATAAACGCTGAAGATAAGAATTTAGCACTGGCTGCCTAAGCGCAGCCTGTCGGCCCGAGAGTCATCCGCTGCTCACGGGATCCGGCATCAAAGAGGCGGAGAACGTTCCTCCCAAAGCTTTGCGGGTTGAAACGATTTATGAAGCTACCGGACCGTGGAGTCTGTCTTTGGACGCCTCGGCGAGGGAATCCTAAAACAAAGACTGCGATGGGAGACACCGGCATGGAAGGATCTTTGGACGCGGGTTCGATTCCCGCCAGCTCCATAAAAAAACCATCTCGTTGAGATGGTCTTTTTATGTTATGAATAAGGGAATCGAACGGCGAGACC
>CAMPAX010000213.1 GCA_946633495.1 uncultured Lachnospiraceae bacterium
ACATTGGAAATATACATTGAAAGAAAGAGAGGGAATCGTTATAATAGGGATTGCGGTTTCCTTCTTTATTAAAGGCGAAGGGCCGTAACTATTTAGATCGTGCCGCCTTGCTATGAAAGGGCACGATACGCATTTGACAGGAGAACGAAAATGAGCAGAACGATCATTACAGTAGTCGGAAAGGATACCGTGGGTATCATCGCAAAGGTATGTAATTACCTGGCAAGCAATAACATCAATATCTGTGACATTACACAGACTACCATGCAGGGATATTTTAATATGATGATGATCGTGGATACGGATCAGGCGGTAAAATCCCACGAAGAGCTGGCACGGGAGCTTACTTCCGTAGGGCATGAGATCGGCGTGCAGATCAAGGCGCAAAAAGAAGAAATCTTTGATATGATGCACAGAATATAGAGGCTTTAAGGAGCTTTTGGCCTGTATGCCTGACAGCTTAACCGAAGGAGAAAACTATGATCACGTTAAATGAGGTCCTTGAGACCAATGAAATGATATCGAAAATGAATCTTGACGTCCGAACCATCACCATGGGGATCAGTCTCCTGGACTGTGTCGGTACGGATGTTTCGGATACCTGTAAGAAGATCTATACGAAGATCACCACGTTGGCCAGAGATCTTGTAAAGACGGGAACGGCCATCACGGAAATGTATGGGATCCCCATCGTCCATAAGCGGATCTCGGTAACTCCCATAGCACTGGTCGGCGGTTCGGTCTGCAAGACAACTTCCGATTTTGTGGAGATCGCAAAGACCCTGGACCGGGCAGCCAAGGAAGTGGGCGTGAATTTCCTGGGCGGATATTCCGCGCTGGTCTCCAAAGCCATGACCACGGCGGATGAACTTTTGATCCGTTCCATTCCGGAAGCCCTTTCCTGCACGGATGTGGTCTGCAGCTCCGTAAATCTCGGCTCCACAAAGACAGGTATCAACATGGATGCGGTACGCCTGATGGGCGAGATCATCCGTTCCACAGCAGAAAGCACAAAAGAGCGGGGCTCCATCGGCTGCGCAAAGCTGGTGGTATTCTGCAATGCTCCGGACGACAATCCCTTTATGGCAGGAGCGTTTCACGGTGTTACGGAAGGAGACTGTGTCATCAATGTTGGTGTCAGCGGTCCCGGCGTTATGCGAAGTGTCCTGGAGGGAATCCGGGGAGAATCCTTTGAGGTGCTTTGCGAGACCATTAAGAAAACCGCCTTTAAGATCACCCGTGTCGGACAGCTGGTGGCTAAGGAGGCTTCCCAGCGTCTTGGAGTGCCTTTCGGTATCGTTGATCTTTCCCTGGCACCGACACCTGCCATCGGTGATTCCGTGGCGGACATCCTGCGTGAGATCGGCGTAGATAAAGCCGGTGCACCCGGTACCACGGCTGCGCTGGCACTCCTGAACGATCAGGTAAAGAAGGGCGGTATCATGGCTTCCTCCTATGTAGGCGGACTCTCGGGCGCATTTATTCCCGTCAGCGAGGATCAGGGTATGATCGAAGCGGCAGAACAGGGAGCTCTCTCCATCGAGAAGCTGGAAGCCATGACCTGTGTTTGTTCCGTGGGGCTGGATATGATCGCTGTGCCCGGAGATACAAAGGCTTCCACCATATCCGGCATCATCGCCGATGAAATGGCCATCGGAATGATCAATCAGAAGACCACGGCTGTTCGTCTGATCCCGGTGATCGGAAAGAGCGTGGGAGAGCATGTGGAGTTCGGCGGACTTCTCGGAAGCGCTCCCATCATGGCTGTGAATCCATTTGGATGCGATCGCCTGATCGAAAGAAGCGGTCGGATCCCTGCACCGGTTCATTCCTTTAAAAACTGACAGAAAAAGAGGAATCCGATTTGATAAAACAGGCACTTTCCGATGAGATCCTGATGGCGGTGGATAAGCCCTCCAGGTACATCGGACATGAGATCAATATGGTCGAGAAGGACCCTTGTTCCGTAGACATCCGGTATGCCATGTGCTTTCCGGATGTCTATGAGATCGGGATGTCCTATCTCGGAATCCAGATCCTGTATGATATGTTTAATCGGAGAGAAGACACCTACTGTGAACGGGTGTACTGTCCGTGGCCGGATCTGGACAAAGTAATGAGGGAACAGCGGATCCCTCTTTTTTCGCTGGAAACCCAGAGTCCCATCCGGGATTTTGATTTTCTCGGGATCACCATCCAATATGAAATGTGTTATACCAATATCCTGCAGGTGATCGACCTTTCGGGGATCCCGCTTTTCAGCAAGGACCGTACGAAAGAAGATCCCATCATCATCGGCGGCGGTCCCTGTACCTACAATCCGGAACCGGTTGCGGATTTCTTTGATATTTTCTATATCGGTGAAGGAGAGGAAAGCTACGATCCTCTGTTTACTCTGTATAAATCCTATAAACACAGTAACATGTCACGGCGGGAATTTCTGTACCGTGCATCGATGATCCCGGGGATCTATGTTCCGTCGCTGTATGAGGTGACCTATCATGAGGACGGAACCATTGAGGCAGTGAAGCCGATTCCGTATCATGCGGACGGGGATGGGAATTCCATAGCACAAGAAGAGCTTCTGCCTCCCGAAAAGATCCGCAAGGTCGTGGTCCGGGATTTTGAGAAAGCCCCGTATCCTGTAAAGCCGGTGGTTCCTTACCTTAGAGCAACTCAGGACCGGGTGGTCTTAGAAGTCATGCGCGGCTGTATCCGCGGATGTCGGTTCTGTCAGGCGGGCATGATCTACCGGCCCACGCGTCAGAAACCGGTTTCTCTGGTGGAGAGTTACGTGGATACCATGCTGAAGAATACGGGGTATGATGAGATCTCCATCAGTTCCCTTTCCACCAGTGATTTTGAAGGGCTGCCGGAGCTTATGGATTTTCTTGTGGATAAGATCGACAGGGAGCATATTCAGGTATCCCTGCCGTCCCTTCGTGTGGATGCATTTTCATTGGATGTTATGAAGAAGGTTCAGGACATTCATAAAGTGTCCCTCACATTTGCGCCGGAAGCAGGTACCCAGCGGCTTCGGGACGTGATCAATAAGGGACTTAAGGAAGAGGATATCCTGGGAGGTGTGACACAGGCCTTTGCCGGAGGCTGGAACAAAGTAAAGCTCTACTTCATGATGGGACTTCCCACAGAGACCGAGGAGGATGTGGAAGGCATTCCGGAGCTTTGCGAGAAGATCTCCGAGGCGTATTTCGACACGGTTCCGAAGGAGGAACGGGTGGGGAGTCTTTCCATCACCGCGTCCGCATCCTATTTTGTTCCAAAACCCTTTACCCCCTTCCAATGGGCACCCATGCTGGACCGGGAAACCTATGTAAAGCATGCCTGTCATGCGAAGGAGCATTTCCGGAAGATGCGGAATACGAAAAGGATGCGGTTTGCTTACCATGATCAGGATATCTCCCTGATCGAAGGCATCTATGCCCGGGGAGACAGACGCCTTTCTTCCCTGGTACTGGAGGTGTACCGCCAGGGTGGGATCTTCGACGCCTGGACCGAATTTTTCAGTATGCAGCGATATACGGATGCGATGCAGAAGCTGGGGATCGATCAGGAGTTTTATCTGACCCGGCCACGGGATGTGTCGGAGACGCTGCCCTGGGATCATATCGACTGCGGTGTATCCAAGCAGTTCCTGATCCGCGAATGGGAACGGGCACAGCAGGGGATCGTAACGAAAAACTGCAGGGAGCAATGCTCCGGATGCGGTGCATCCTGTTTCTTTGAAGGAGCCTGTCCGGCCATGCATTGAACTCCCTGAAACCGGTA
>CAMPAX010000214.1 GCA_946633495.1 uncultured Lachnospiraceae bacterium
TTTTTGATCACTATTATTCACAGGTCACCTGACACTATCCGCGATTTTATGATGCCGGATCAAAAGATATTCTGCCCCGGTCATCATAAAATCGCAGGCTGCAAGGAGGGCTCTCATCAGTTCAGTTTCAGGTTTTCCAGAAAAATGCCGATCTCAGCGTCCGACATTTTCTCAAAGGAAAGATAGCCTTTATACTGATCGTAGGCGATCAGCACATAGGTCAGGGTCCGGCTTTCCTCGCCCTCTCCCGTCACATCGTCCACCAAAGTAAATTCCTGTCCGGCCTTCGTGGTATAAGTCCGCTGGTTTGAGGGGGCATTTACCTGAATGCTGTACGCCATGTCGTCCGAAACGCCTTTTTCGTCAACAGACTGGCAGAGGCAAACCTCTCCCTCATTTACATGAAATGTCGCATAGACCGTTCTTGAAAGGTAGCCCTCTCCATCGACCGTAGTATAGTTTACGTACTCGGGCGTATCGTATTCCGGCTCGATCCAGCAGAACATGTCAGCTTCCTGGGCTGCTGTCCGGTAAGAATCATAAGTGAAGGACGTGTTGGTATATCCGTTTACGATGCTGACATCCCTGGTCAGCCATTTTGTGGAGGCGTCCCCTGCTTCACTTGAGATCTGCTCCACCGTTGCAGGCGCTTCCGTACTGATGACTGCCTGATCGTCGATGTATTCCGTATTTCCGACGGAGATCGTATGCTCCGTCACCTCAGGCTTCTTCAGAAGCTGTGTCGCAGCATAGACTCCCACCGACCCGATCAGAACCAGCGCCGCTGCCGCAACCGCCGCTTTCGGGAGCACATACCATTTCCTTATCCCTCTTTTCTGTCTGTCGCTGTCCGTCTTCACCTCGCCGGACAGCAGCTGCCGGTTCAGTTCCTCCGAAGGACTCATCTCCGGCCGGAGTGCCCGGGCAAGCATTTCATCCATATCATCCGTATGATTCATCGAAGTATATTCATCTCTCTTCATATCTTCTCAACCTTTCGTGAGTTTCTCCCTTAGGACCGCTTTCGCCTTATGGATCCTGCTCTTCACTGTACCCGCAGGAATCCCCAGGACCTGTGAGACCTCCTCTACGGACATCTCCTCCATAAAATGCATCAGGATCACTACCCTCAGCTTGTCCGGCAGCGTCTGTACGGCTTGTCTGATCCGGTTGATCTCATCCTTTTGTTCCACCGCTTCCTCCACCGAAGGGGCGTGATCCATGATCTGCTCCTCAGCCCCCTCTTCAAAAAAAACGACATTTACCTTCTTTCGTCTCCACAAATACTTTCTTTTCTGATTGTTCCACAGATTTACCGCAATGGAAAGAAGGTAGGATTTCGGATTCTGATCCTCTCTGATCTCCTTTTTTTCTATCGCCACCAAAAATGTCTGCTGGTACAGGTCATCCGCAGCATCCCGGTCCCCTGTAATGTAGACACAGAAGGAATAGATCTGTTTTCCGTATTCATTTATGTAATGTTCGATCTGATCCATGTCTCCTCCCGATGTTCTGCATACAGCTTCCGTCAAACGATCGATCGTGCACGATTTGGGCCGTTCACTTATATATTTTCATAAAATGCTCGACGGTTCATTTTTTCTGCAAAAAATGTTCCAACGGAAGAGGCAGTATCCGGTGACGATTTCAAAGACAGAAACCAAACCGCATACTGCCACTATTTCATACTTCGCACGCAGGCGTGTTCCGTTAATTCTCTCATTTTGTGTCCGGGGAAATATCTTCTTGCCATCCCGGACTAAGTTCTCGCTCTTATATCTCAATACAACGAATCGTTCGTTGATATCCCGGCTCAGGTTATCCGCCATCGGTATACCGGCGTATCTGTCGGTTGATGATATCCCTGGCAGTCGTTCTTTGACAATCATCTTCTCTCACCGTATGGCACGCTCCGTAGTTCATTTCGACAGAAGCGCCTCCGCAAGTACAATGTCCTCCGGGGTGGTTACTTTCAAATTCTCGTAGCTGCCCGGAACGATTCGGCATTTCCGTCCCAGATATTCCTCCACCAGCATGGTATCATCCGTGATGCCCTGCCGGGGTTCCTCGCGAAATCTTTGATGTGCTTCTTCGATCAGGGGAAGCAGGAAGGTCTGCGGGGTCTGTACCTGGTAAAGGGTGGCGCGGTCCGGTGTGTCGATGCCAAAGCCCATGGCATCCACGACCTTAATGGTATCCTTTACCGGAACTGCCACGGTACACGCGCCATACTGCCGGGCTGCTTCAACGGAAGCATGGATCATGTCAGGAGTCACAAAGGGTCTGGCTCCGTCATGGATCAGTACGATATCTTCTGTCGGAGCTTCCGCGTCCCGAGCCTCGCTGCCATTCGAAGTTGCGCCCGCCTTCGCAAAAGTTGTTCCGCCCATAGAGCCCCCCTCACGGATCGAACGCACTGCACGGATCCCCTCCCATACGGAGTCAAAGCGTTCCCTTCCTCCGGGGACGATGGCCGCCACCTTGTGCAGCTCATATTTTTCCACGATCTCTGTCCGGACATACGCCTCATCGCCTGCACGGACCACCAGAACGATGGAATCTGCTACACTCTTCTCAAATGCGCGAAGGGCATGAACGATCAGCGGAACCCCGCCTACTTCAATATACTGTTTTGCCTTATCGCTGTTCATCCTGTGGCCGCTGCCACCGGCAAGAAGTATCGCAGATACCATATTTGTTATACCTCATTTTTCTCTGTCTGAATTCCACCCGGCTGAAAACCGATGATCCATCGGGTTCCAACCATACCTCCGAATGCTGTGCGTACCGCGATTCCACTAACTATGCGTACCGTGATCCCACTACTGCACGTACTACGCCCGGTCGCCCGCGCCTCAGTCCACCGTCAGTTCCGCCATCTCCATCCGTGCCTCACGGATCAGATCTGCCGGCGCCAGTTCGATCTGGCACCCTACACGACCCGCACTCACAAAGACTGTATCATAGTATTCCGCCGTCCAGTCAATATATGTAGAAAATGGTTTCTTCATCCCGATGGGCGAACACCCTCCATGGACATAGCCCGTAAGAGGAAGCAGCTCCTTCTGCCTGATCATGCTGATGGCTTTCTCTCCGCAGGCCTTCGCAGCTTTCTTCAGATCCAGTTCCGAAGCAACCGGGATCACGAAGACGTAATACTGTCCGGATTTTGCCTGGGTTACAAGGGTTTTAAAAACCTTCTCCACCTCTTCTCCCAGGATTTTTGCGATCTCTTCGCCGGACAGCGTTGCATCCGGCTCGTAGGTGTGACTCTGATACGTCACCTTTGCGGCGTCCAGAAGCCGCATGACATTTGTCTTATCTGTTGCTTTCTCACTCATTTATGCCAGCTCCAAACCTCTTCGTAAATCATCATGCATCTCGTCCGCATTCCTCTAAGGATCAAAGCGGTTTCCCGTCCGTTACCGTATTCAGCCACTCTTCCTTCGTCAGCAGACTGACATGTCCGGTACGTTTTTCATGCAGCAGAGGTACATCAAGATCATTCGTGGTCCACTGATATTTAAGGCCGCATTTTTCCTGAACCCGCTTCGACTTCGTATTCCCCTCATAATATCCTGCCCAGACCTTTGTCATGCCGCAGTCTTCAAATGCATGACGGATCATCTCCCGGACAGCCTCCGGCATGAGTCCCTGTCCCCAGAAGGGCTTCCCGATCCAGTAGCCAAGTTCACACTCTCCATCTTCCTCCGCCAAATCCGCATTTCCCGGCAGTTTCAGTTCCACGGCGCCGATGGGGCGCCCATCC
>CAMPAX010000215.1 GCA_946633495.1 uncultured Lachnospiraceae bacterium
CATACAACATATAGCTGTAAGACTCCTCCAGAGTCGAGAGTTCCGCCAGTACATCCGCATACGGGGAGCCGTTGAAATCACAGTATTTCATACTCTCGTAGCTGGCGTAAACCGCCCAGCCCTCAACATACCCCAGCTCCAGACCCATGCAGCGAACAGGGTTCGGTTTCGTACTGCGATAATAATTGGTCTGATACATATGTCCGGGACAGCCCTCGTGTGCCAGAGTGTTCCACATATCTTCTTTATGAGCACCATTTACCCGGATCAGATTGTCGGTATAATCATCGATGGGCGGGATCATATAATACGCCACCGTGTTCTCCCTCATCTTCTCCATACTCTTATCAAAATACAGTATCCTGTAAGGGATCTTATCAAGTTTCGGATAGTCTGCCAGCGTATGCTCTATCAGATAATCCTCCACCTCTGTTGCTGTCCAGGACGACATGTAATCGAAGAGCTTCCCTTCATTCTGCACATAATAGTTGTACGCATCCGAGTGCATGATGTAGATCGTACTCATCTTCGTCTTGGTATCACTCATCTTCTGTTCAAGATAACGGATCATTTCCTCCGGCGTTTTTGTACTTCCGGTATATTCCCGAACCAGATATGCATAGATCTCCGATCCATGATCCTCGTAGTTGCACATACCCCCGGTCACCTTCGCCTTCCCCTTGAAGCCCTGGAAGGCAGATTTGATCCGCTGATACAGAGGTACGATTTCATTTGTTATAACATCAGAAAACTGCTTCTTAAAATCAGCACGTTCCTGATCGGAAAGTCCGGGATATTCATCCACCTGTTCATTAAACACGGTGATCAGGAAATTCTCTCCGGTCTGGTTCAGAAATTCATCGCACTGTTCGATGATCTTATCGATCACGCAGTCCTCATAGCCATAGCCCTTCTCCACACGGAGCGCTTCGAATTCCAGGGCCCTATCCACTTCCGGAGGATACAGCTTTGCCACATCGATGCAGAGCTGGATATCTTCCTTCGATTCAAAGATCCAATCCGTGAATTCAGAAGGGAAGTTCCCCTGAAATCCCCGCATGGGAGCAAAATCCCCGCCAATATACACATTTTCAAATGCAATCAGGCTGGATTTCAGACTATCCAGAACGTAATCATAATCAAATCGCTGCTGCTCCGTAAATGTATTTACATCCAGAGCTTCGAGCTTTGCGATCCATTCCTCGGTCTTTTTTTTATCTTCCGCAAAGCCCTCCTCACTGTAATCCGACTCTCCGATGGTTGGCGGATTCGGAGGTTTGATCCCTCCGAAGTTGTTTCCGTCCTTTACGTAATTTCGGTACTCGATGGAAGAGGAAGCCACATTTTCCTTAAACAGCTCATCAAAAAGCCGGTTCAGTTCTTCACTTTCCGTATCGGAATACTGATTTGGATCTGCAGCCGGCGGGGCAACATTCGGAGGATCGATCACCGGCGGATCCACCTCTATATCTCCGGTACTCGGCTGCTGAGTACTCTCGGTGGACCAGGGATCATCCGTATCCGGCTCACTGTCAAAAAACTCGAAGATACTCTTCGCTTTCGGGCGCGTGTCCTTCGCTTCCTTTCCACAGGCAGCAAGGGACAGCAGCATGCCTATTATAAGACCAAATGTCATGAGCCGCTTAAAGCGGCTCTTTTTTGAAAATCTATATTTCATATGCGCAATCCTTTTATCCGAAGCAGTATCATTTCTGTTTTATCATCCTCCGGACATCATCCTTTTTATCGGCCTTCCTTCTCCGCCATACGAATACGAAGAACGGACCGTTTCAGCGCAAGCTCGGCCTTGCTGCCGTCGGCAGCAGAATCCTGCAGCTTGCGTTCTGCACGGATCCTTGCCTCTTCGGCACGGTTCTTATCGATCTCCTCGGGCCATTCCACCGCTTCCGCCAAAATAGTGATCTTATCCGGAAGAATCTCCGCAAAGCCGGAATGGAGCGCAGCTTCCCGGAAACTTTTCCCATTATGGATCCGAAGAACCCCCGGTTCCAAAACCACCGTCGTCGGAACATGCATGGGATACACACCCACGTCACCGTCCGTGGTAGTAAATTCCACGAAGGTAGCCTCGCCTCGGAAGAATTCCCGTTCAGGAGTTATAATTGTCAGCTGAAACTTATCTATCATATGCTTATTTACTTCGCTTTGCTTTCTTTATATCTTGCTACGACCTCGCTGATCGCACCGGCATTCAGGAAGAAGCTCTCGGGGATCTCATCATGCAATCCTTCCAGGATCTCACGGAAGCCCTGGATCGTCTCCTCCACCGGAACATACTTACCATCGGTACCTGTGAACTGCTGTGCCACGAAGAAGGGCTGTGACAGGAATCTCTGGATCTTCCGGGCACGGGAAACCGTCAGCTTGTCTGCTTCGGAAAGCTCGTCCATACCCAGGATAACGATGATATCCTGCAGTTCCTTATATTTCTGCAAGGTCTCCTGCACGCCGCGGGCAACCCTGTAATGCTCCTCACCGACGATCCGCGGATCCAGGATCCGGGATGTGGACTCCAGCGGATCCACCGCCGGATAGATACCCAGCTCCACGATGGAGCGGGAAAGCACGGTCTTCGCATCCAGATGTGCAAATGTAGTGGCCGGTGCAGGATCCGTCAGGTCATCCGCCGGCACATAAACCGCCTGCACGGAGGTGATGGAACCCTTCTTTGTGGAAGTGATACGCTCCTGAAGCGCACCCATTTCCGTCTGAAGTGTGGGCTGGTAGCCTACTGCCGAAGGAACACGTCCCAGCAGCGCGGACACCTCGGAACCCGCCTGAGTGAAACGGAAGATATTATCGATGAACAGCAGCACATCCTTATGGGACACATCACGGAAATACTCCGCCATGGTCAGTCCCGTAAGGCCCACACGCATTCTCGCTCCGGGGGGCTCATTCATCTGTCCGAAGACCATGGTGGTCTTATTGATAACTCCGGAGTCGCTCATTTCGTGATAGAGGTCATTTCCCTCACGGGTCCGCTCGCCGACGCCGGTAAATACGGAATATCCACCGTGCTCTGTGGCAATGTTGCGGATCAGCTCCTGGATCAGGACAGTCTTACCAACGCCCGCACCTCCGAAGAGACCGACCTTACCACCCTTCTGATAAGGGCACAGAAGGTCAACGACCTTGATACCTGTCTCCAGGATCTCGGTATCGGTAGACTGTTCGGAAAATGCCGGAGGCTTCCGATGGATCGGATGCTTCTCCTTCGTCTTCGGAGCAGGCTTCATATCGATGGGTTCACCTAATACGTTGAAGATACGTCCCAGCGTTTCCTCCCCTACCGGCACGCATATCGGTCCGCCGGTGGCATTTGCCTCCATGCCGCGGACAAGTCCGTCAGTGGGACCGAGAGCGATACACCGAACCGTATCATCACCCAAATGCTGGGCAACCTCCACGGTCAGCGTGTCTTCACCCTCTCCCGCCGAAACCTTTCGCGGGATCACGATGGCGTCATTGATGTCCGGCAGCTGTCCCTCCGGAAAGCGGATATCCAGGACGGCTCCGATGATCTCGGTAATCTTTCCCTGTGCTTTTGCACCCATGATTTTCTCCTCTTAAGTTTCGTATCTGTCTTCTTTCGTTCTGCGGAACCATCTTCCCGCCCCTTCACGCTTCGTTCGAGCTTCGAACTCAGGGTGACAGGCCGGAAGTTTCCCAAAATAGCCGGACCGACACGGTCA
>CAMPAX010000216.1 GCA_946633495.1 uncultured Lachnospiraceae bacterium
CGGTTCGTCGGCGCTCCCTCCCGAAAGACAGAAGGAGCTCTGGCACCGCTATGTCCTGGGAGTCTATGAGCTCATGGGAAGGCTTACCGAGGATTATCCCCATATCCTGCTGGAGAACTGCTCCGGCGGCGGCGCCCGCTTTGACCCGGGAATGCTCTACTTCTCTCCGCAGATCTGGTGCTCGGACGATACGGACGCGATCGAGCGGCTGTCCATTCAGGAGGGAACAACACTGATCTATCCGGCCTCCTGCATGGGTGCGCACGTCAGCATATGCCCGAATCATCTGGTGGGCCGGACGACACCGCTTACCACCCGAGGAATCGTGGCGCTGGCAGGCACCTTCGGTTACGAGCTGGATATCACACGGTTTTCCGAGGAAGAGGTGGAGGAAGTCCGTGAACAGGTGAAGCTTTATCATGCGTATAATGACCTTGTCCGGGAAGGGGATCTCTTCCGGATCAGCAGCATGTCATCGCTTTCAAAGGGCAGTACGGAGAGACCGTCCTATGCATGGCTGCATGTTGCAAAGGACCGGAGCGAGGCGCTTCTGTCCTACGTACAGGTACGGGGCGGAGCAAACCTCCGTTCAGAGGTACTGTACCTTGCGGGACTGGATCCGGATGCGGAATACTGCCTTCCGGACGGACGGAGGTTTGGCGGAGATGAGCTGATGCAGGTCGGCTTTGTGACAGACAAGATCTGGGGCGACGGAGCCGGTACGCTGTATCATTTCAAAAAAGTGTCCGGTTGAAACGTAAAAGATCCAACTGGTGTTTTGGCAACCGAGAGGGAAAAGGGGAGTATCATGACGGTTACATTCGATCAGATGAGAAATAATGAAAAAATATATTTCCAGGGAAGGATCCTGTGGAAGGACCGGATGGCGATCCTGGGATATACAAACTGCAGCTTTACGGTGCATTTCCGGGGAACACGTCTCAGTGCGGTGCTTCGGACCGGAGAAAATGATCCGATCAATGCGCCTGCCATCCGTGTCTATGTGGACGATAAGCCGGTGCAGGATATTGTGCTCGGAAATGTCGTAGAGGAGGTTTCTCTCTTTGCGTCGGAAGAGCCGGAGGAGCATACCATCCGCGTGGTCAAGTTCACCGAAGCGGGTATGTCCTTTGTGGGTCTGACCGTGCTTAACGGTGAGGGTGAGCTGCTTCCTGTGGCTCCGGATACCAGAAAGAAGGTACTCTTCATCGGGGATTCCATCACCTGCGGCTACGGCGTGCTGGGTGCGCCGGATGCGGAATATACGCTCCGGGATGAGGACGGCGAGCTGTCCTATGCAGGGATCCTGGCAAAGCGGATGAACTGGAATGCGGAGTGGGTTTCGGTCTCCGGTCACGGAATGTTCGTGGAGTATACCGGGGATCCCGAGAATATCCTGCCACGGGAATTTCCGTACACAAACTGGTTCTATGATAAAGAAGTCCGGGAGGATTACAGCCGGTTTCAGCCGGATCTGGTGATCATCAATCTCGGCACCAACGATCAAGGTCCCATGGCGGAGGATCCGCTGATCAGAGGCGGCTTTCTCAGTCGATATGAGAGTTTTCTTTATACACTCAGAAGAGCGTATCCCAAAGCTAAGATCCTCTGTGTGCTGGGAACCTTAGCACCCGGAATGTACAGTCACGTGGAGAAGGTGGTTGAAAAGGTGACCGGGGACGGGCTCAAGGATGTCTATGGTCTGGAGCTTCCCTTCCATGATGTGGAGCATGACGGGATGGCCTCCGGACATCCCTCGAAGATCACCCATGAGAAGGATGCGAAGCGGATCGAAGCATTTCTGTCAGGCGCGCATCTGCTTGATACGTAAATGCAGCGGCAGGGTCAAAGGGCCCGGGCCGCGCGCCTCGGCTGAGAGCAAAGAACAGCTTTTGAACGAAGATGGGAATAGGAGAGGGTATGAGATTAGCAGGGATTTTTTCGGATCATATGATTCTTCAAAGGGAGAAGGAAGTGCGTGTCTTCGGTGATGCGGAAGACGGGCACAGGATCCGCGTGGAAATCGACGGACTTACATCGGATGCACTGGCGAAAGACGGGAGATTTGTGGTTCGTCTGCCGAAGCATCCGGCCGGTGGACCATATATCATGACTGTGACCGAAGAGACAGCCGGGACCCCGTCGGAGAATTCCAAAATCGTGTTACAGGATATCTGCTTCGGAGAGGTCTGGATCGATAACGGACAGTCCAATATCGAATTTGAGATCCAGAATGCAAGAGGCGGAAGAGAAGAACTGGAAACGGCCGATCTGCCCATGGTCCGGTATTTCAAATGCATCAAGACGCCTGTGATCGATGATGATGTGATCGAGCAGGAGAAGTGGCAGCAGTGGAAGCCCCTCACAGGCGGACAGTTTCGTGATATGTCCGGAGTGGCGTATTTCTTTGCGAAAAAGCTGCATGCTGCGTTGGGTGTGCCTGTTGGGATCGTTGACTGTTATCAGGGAGGAACCTCCATCTCCTGCTGGCTTTCGGAGGAGCGCTTGTCCAGATATCCGGAAGGACGAGTATATCAGGAGGATTTTGCGGCGGCCATACAGGGTCAGTCGGAGGAGGATTACGACCGGCTTTTGCTGGAATATAACGCCATGGTAGAGAAGCATCTAAGGCTCTCTGCGGAGGCGAAAGAGAAGAATCCGGATATATCGCCGGAGGAACTCAGTGCGGTGGCGGGTGATTATCCATGGCCGCCTCCACAGGGACTTCGGTCTGCATTCCGGCCGGGAGGCTTATACCATACCATGCTGGAACGGATCGCTCCTTTTGCGGCAAGGGGGATCCTGTATTATCAGGGTGAGGAGGACAGCCCGAAAGCCTCCGGCTATGCGGTGCTGCTGTCAGAACTGATCCGTGAATTCAGGGATCTCTTCGAGGATGAGGCTCTTCCGGTGACGATCCTCCAGCTTCCCATGTTCATCGGACGGAACTGTGAGGACATGCGGGACTGGGCCTATCTCAGGGAAGCACAGGAGCAGGCGGTTCTGGGCGCCAGAGATACGATCCTGGTTCCTCTCATCGATTGCGGAGAGTATGATAATGTTCATCCGCTGGATAAGAAAACACCGGGAGAACGGACGGCACAGGAGGTTCTGGATTCTGTTTACGGAAATCATAAAGACGGCGGACGCAGTATGCGGGTGCGGGAGGTTCAGTGGAAGAGAAGCGAGGTGGAGATTCATTTCGCAAATACCTACGGCTCCATCCGGATCGGCGAAAATGAACTTTTTGACCTCCGTAAGGAGAAGGGCGGAAAGGAAGCTGCCCATGTGTATGGATTTGAGGTCCATCAGGTGGGCCGGGAAGACTGGGTCGTTCCAAGGGTGGTCCTGGAGCAGGAGGCTGTGCGGCTTCAGACGGATCAACCCATAGATGGGATCCGTTACGGATTCTTTAATTACGGCAAGGTAAACCTGTATAATGCAGAAGGGCTTCCGCTCTGTCCGTTCCGAAGGATGAAGTATTAGGAAAGCCCGAAAGAAGAAAGAGAAGGAGTGGCAGAGTGCCGCTCCTTTTTGTTGCTCTTTTGTTGCAGGTTCTGCGGTATAACAGATCAGATACAAAAATTACGGAAATCTCTGCTGTTTTCAAAAAACCGATTGATGAATAAAGGGATTTGGACGATAATAT
>CAMPAX010000217.1 GCA_946633495.1 uncultured Lachnospiraceae bacterium
AAGACTTTCATGGCGGGATTTCAGGCGGATCAGCTCCTGATTGTATCGGTTCATCTCCTGCCGTACGGTTCCGCCCCGATCCGTATTGGTTCGAAGATCTGCTTCCGTACGATCCAGCCGTCTTTGATTCTCCGTCAGATTTTCATTTACGGTTTTCTGCTGTTCGGAAAGGACTCTTTTATTCTCAACGGCTTTCTGTTCTTCACTTTTGTCGGACAGGTATTTCTGTCTCAGCTCAGTTCTTCGCAGGGTAATGGTCTCGAGCATGGTATCATACCGTGCCACCTTTTCCTTCACGGTTCCGCCCAGGTTCATATAATCGATGATGGCACCCTTTGCCTGTTCGATTTTTGCCGTCACCGCCTGGCGCTCTTCCACCCGTGCTGCGATCTGACCGGCCAGCCGCTCAACCGCCTTCTTTTTCTCTGAAAGCTCTTTGGAAAGCCCTTTTCTTAAGTCAAGGACCTTCTTCTTTTCTTCATTGAGACGGCTGATCTCGTTATCGATCCGCTCCATCTGCATCAGAAGATCCTGCTCGGAGCTTTTGGCTGCGGCAATCTTCTCACGAAGAACACGGATCTCGCCTTCTGCCCTTTCATTATCCAAAGAAAGTCTGTGAGATTCGTCCGTCAGCTCCAGCATTTTCTGGTTCAGCAGTTCCAGTTCGGATTCCAGACGCTCATACTCTTCTTTGGTATGATCATACTCTTCCTGGAGACGGGCGCGCTCCGCTTCCGTAATATCCAGCTTTTCTTTCGTTGAATGGATCTTTTCTTCGATCTGATCGATCTCTATATTAAAGAGATTGATATCTAAGCGTTTCTGTTCTTCCTTAAATTTCAGGTACTTTTTTGCCTTCTCGGACTGCTTTTCCAGGGGGCCGACCCGTTCTTCCAGCCCTACCAGGATATCATTTACACGGTTCAGGTTATTGTGCTCCTGTTCCAGAGCTTTTTCCGTCGCCTGCTTATTCTTCTTATACTTTACGATACCTGCCGCTTCATCAAAAAGATCCCGGCGGTCATCCGGTTTTCCTGAAAGGATCCGTTCGATCTGTCCCTGTCCGATGATGGAATATCCTTCTTTACCGATACCGGTATCAAAAAACAGTGCTGCCACATCCTTCAGACGGGTGACGGTACCATTGATCAGATATTCGCTTTCACCCGAACGGTAAACGCGCCGGGCCACCGTTACCTCGGTATAATCCACCGGAAGGCTGTGATCGGAATTATCCAGCGTGATAGCCACATAGGCAAAGCTCTGGGGCTTGCGAAGTTCCGTTCCGGCGAAAATGACATCCTCCATCTTCGATCCACGGAGCTTTAACGCGCTTTGCTCTCCCAAAACCCAGCGGACTGCGTCTCCGATATTACTTTTTCCGGATCCGTTGGGGCCGACGATGCCTGTTATGCCTTCGTTGAATTTGAAGACCATACGGTTCGCGAAGGATTTAAAACCATTAACTTCAATACTCTTTAAATACATGTCTTTCTGTTGTTCCGTCTCTTCTTTGTATTTTATTTCCTTGATTTATGATTTTCTGTCTGTCAAGTGACCTTTTTCCGGATCAGGAAAGCCCCAGCTTCCGGAGCGTCTTATGCGCAGCTTCCATCTGAGCACCTTTGATGGAATGAGCCTGGCCGGTCTCATAAGGGGTTTCTCCAAGTCTTACCCGGGATGTATAGACCCTTAGATGATCCGGACCCGTCTGATCCAAAAGTTCGTAGGTAAGTTCCATCCCCTCGCTTTGGGCATATTCCTGAAGGATGGTCTTTGCATCCGTAAATAAAGTCTTATGCTCCAGATCCGTGAGCAGATGGCGCTCTACATATGCCTTGGCCGGCTCCATTCCTCCGTCTAAATAGATGGCGCCCAATACGCTTTCAAAAAGATCGCAGAGGATGGAAGGTCTTTCCCTTCCGCCGGTAAGATCCTCCCCTTTACCGAGGATCACATAATCTCCATACCCCAGTTCTCTGGTGATCCGTGACAGAGTATATTCACAGACCAGACTGGCTCTTTTCTTGGTCAGCTCCCCCTCCGGAAGCTCAGGATAGCGCTGGTAGAGCGCTTCACTGGAAATATATTCCAGGATAGAATCCCCTAAGAATTCCAGACGTTCATACTGAGGGATCTGACGGATATGGTATTCGGATGCAAATGATTTATGGGTAAGGGCCGTCCGAAGCAAAGAAGGATCCTTAAACCGATAGCCGATCCTTTCTTCGAGAGGGCCGAATTCCATGGATTCGTAATTCATTTATCTATACACTTTCCTAAATGCGAATAAGCGGAATATCCGAGACTTCGGTTACTCTCTCACTGTTCCTTCATCCCGAAGTCCCCGGATGATCTTGCCGCTGACATCTGTCTCAACAAAATTACGGCACTGACGAATGGCTGAGATGATTTCTTCTTCTTTGGAATTGCCGTGGACCTTCACCACAAGTCCCTTCATGCCAAGCAGCGGTGCTCCGCCCTTGTTACTGGCATTGAAGCTGCTCAGAGTTGCTTTCAGCGACTTCTTTGTCATCAGGGCACCGATCTTACTTCTGACAGTAGACGTCATGGCCCCCTTGATCTCTTTCAGGATCATCTTGGAAAGACCTTCGTAGAGTTTCAGGATCACATTTCCGACGAATGCCTCTGTCAGGATCACATCCGCTTTTCCGAAGGGAATCTCCCTGGATTCGATACTTCCCACAAAGTTAATGGAAGTGCAGGCTTTCAGGAGAGGAAAGGTTTCCTTCACCAATGCATTTCCCTTTTCTTCTTCCGTTCCGATATTGACGATGGCAACCTTCGGGTTCTTTATGCCAACGATATTCTCCATGTAAATAGATCCCATCTTCGCAAACTGGACCAGAACCTCAGGCTTGGCATCCACATTTGCTCCGCAGTCAATGAGGAGCGACATTCCTTCCGTTGTGGGAATGAGGGGTGCCAGAGGCGTACGCTTCACCCCTTTGGCTCTTCCCACGATCAGGCTTCCGCCGGCTAATACCGCACCGGAGCTTCCGGCCGAGATGAAGGCATCCGCCTTTCCTTCCTTCACCAAGGTCAAACCTACTACCAGTGAAGAATCTTTCTTTGTTTTTACCGCCTCGACCGGTGCATCATGACAGGTGATCTCCTCCGAACAATCCACCACTTCGATCCGGTTCCTATCGTATTTGTACTTGGACAGAAGCTGGTCCAGTTCCGTTTTCCGTCCGGTGAGGAACAGTTTTACATCCGGATTCTCTTTCAGTCCTTTTACGGCACCTCCGACACAAACCGGTGCACCGTTATCTCCTCCCAAAGTATCGATGACGATATTTACGCTCATAAAAGACTCCTTTACTGACCATTGATGTTTTTCTTCGGTTCTGTGGATAGACAAAGACTACATTATTTTATATGAAAACGCTTTATAATGCAAGGAAAACAAACACCATAAAGCCGGCTTTTCGGCGCGCGCTTTCCCACTGTACGAAACCACGTGAAAACAAGCCCGTATCATACAAAACCAGCACTGTACCACACGAAAAACAGCCCGTACCACA
>CAMPAX010000218.1 GCA_946633495.1 uncultured Lachnospiraceae bacterium
AATCCCAGCATAAGAAACTGGAATCCGATCATGGAAAACACGATCCCGGACTGATCGATCATCCCGCCCTCCTTACAGATCCTCCGGAGAAGCGATCTTACCGAGGATTGCCGATGCCGCAGCAACCGCCGGGCTGGCAAGATAGATCTCGGAATCGATAGCTCCCATACGACCGACGAAATTCCGGTTGGTGGTGGACACTGCCTTCTCACCATGCGCGAGGATACCCATGTGTCCACCAAGGCAGGGTCCGCAGGTAGGTGTCGAAACAATGGCTCCCGCTTCCACGAAGATCTCTGCAAGTCCTTCCTTGATCATCTGAAGATATACCTGCTGAGTTCCGGGAATAATGATCACGCGAAGCCAGTCTGCGATCTTCCGGCCCTTCATGATCTTAGCTGCAATCCGCATATCCTCGATCCGTCCGTTGGTACAGGATCCGATCACTACCTGATCGATCTCGATATCGCCTTCGGCATGGATCTGGTCGATAGTCTTTGTATTCTCCGGAAGATGCGGAAATGCTACCGTGGGACGAAGCTCGGCAAGATCGATCTCGATCACCTCATCGTACTCTGCATCCTCATCTGCCTCATAGACCGCATATTCCTTATTCGGAGCATGCTCCTTCATATATTCGATGGTCTTCTCATCCACCGGGAAGATCCCGTTCTTGGCACCGGCTTCGATGGCCATATTGGCCACGGTAAAACGGTCATCCATGGACAGGGCGGCAACGCCCTCACCGGTAAACTCCATGGACTTGTAACGAGCTCCGTCCACTCCGATCTTACCGATGATGTGAAGGATCAGATCCTTACCGCTGGTCCAGGGGGATTTCTTCCCCGTAAGAACGAACTTGATGGCGGAGGGAACCTTGAACCAGGCTTTTCCCGTCACCATACCAGCCGCCATATCCGTAGAACCGACACCTGTGGAAAAAGCACCCAGCGCGCCGTAGGTACAGGTATGAGAATCTGCACCGATGCAGGTATTTCCCGCTACGATCAGGCCTTTCTCCGGAAGCAGTGCATGCTCGATCCCCATATGTCCCACATCAAAATAATTCACGATGTTATTGGCCTTCGAAAAATCCCGAACCTGCTTAACATGCTCGGCACTCTTGATGTCCTTGTTCGGTGTGAAATGATCCATTACCAGTGCGATCTTCGTGTTATCGAATACCGTCTTCTTTTTGAACTTTGAAAGCTCATTGATGGCCACCGGTGTTGTGACATCATTTCCAAGCACCAGATCCAGATTCGCCTCAATCAGATCTCCGGCCTTCACGGACGGAAGACCTGCATGTGCTGCAAGGATCTTCTGTGTCATCGTCATACCCATACTTACATCCTCCGTATCTTAAGTAATGTAGCGCCCGGTTTTTCGTCCTGCCTGACACTGTATTCCTTCGTCGGGTTCCGGCATTTACGGCTTTCTGTCTTCCCGCGAAGGACCGGCAGAACATACGCTCCTGATCGATCCCTTCGGCATAACAGCCATAGAAATGCATAGACCCCTCCAAGTATAGGCTTGATTCTAACATAAAACCGTATATAATGAAAATATATAATTTGAATATTTTGTATAACCAGAAGTTATATATCCATTTACTCACGAAAGGAATTCCCATGATCGATAATCTGAACAACTACCGGATCTTTCTGGCCGTCGCAGAGACCGGCAGCATCAGCCGGGCTGCGGAGCGTCTATATATCTCTCAGCCCGCAGTCAGTAAATCCGTAAAAAATCTGGAGGACGCCCTCTCCGTTCACCTGATGGAGCGCTCCTCCCGCGGGGTAAAGCTCACGGAACAGGGCCAGCTTCTTTTTGAGCATCTTCAGGAAGCCTTTCAGAGCATTCGTATGGCAGAGGATGAGCTGCGGCAGGCAAATGATCTCGGGATCGGTGAACTTCGAATCGGCGCTTCCACGTCTCTCTGCCGGAACATCCTGCTCTCCTATCTGTCGGATTTCATCACCCGCTTCCCGCATATCAAGCTTTCCATCACCTGCCATTCCACGCTGACCACCGTCCGCAGACTGGAGGAGGGCAAGATCGATCTGGGACTGATCTGTGAGACCACCCTGCCCGACAAGCTTACCTATCAGCCTCTTCAGGAGATCCACGACACCTTCGTTGTGAATCCCGCATATTTAGAGCATTTCTTTGTGCGGGAACAGGCAGCGGAGCATACGGTGGAAAATCCATGGCTCTTCGCCGGAAATATTACAAGCCTCCTCACTCCGGATCCCGGATTTACAGAGCGGCCTCTGTCCATAACCGAGATTCTTGAACGCTGCAACCTGATGCTGCTGGAGCGGGGAAATGTCACCCGAAATCATCTGGAGCATTATTTCTTTCAGCAGAACATCCAACCCGGGCAGGTGCTGGACGTAAATAATATGGATCTTCTGATCGATTTTGCAAAGATCGGCATGGGAGTCTCCTCCGTTGTAAAGGAATTTGCAAAAGAGGCGTTGTCGGAAGGATCCCTGATCGAGCTTTCCACGCCTGTCCCCGTGCCTCCCCGCACGGTAGGATTCTGTTACAGCCCCCAGCGCCGCAGCAATCCCTCCCTGATGAAATTTCTGGATCTCTGCGGAGATCCTTCCCTTAGATCCTCTTCACTTTGACACTTCTGCAGCCACCTCTATGATATGATTAAATCGTAAACCAAAGGAATGTAAGAAAAATACCCTGCGTCCGTTCACATCACCGGAGCACAGGGCATTCTTCTTTTGAATGCGCTTTGCTGTTTATTTAAACTGCTTTGCAAGCCTTTTTGTGTTACCGGTTTTGGTATAATATCTGACTGCGTATGTCATATCCTTCACGCTCCCTTCTTCTCTTTCATCAACTGTTCCACCAGCTCCCTTTTCTCATACAGAACGCATCCGCCATCATGATCGTCCACCAGCAGATTTCCATCCTGCAAAGCCAGAAACAACGGTGAATGCATAGCCTCCCGAAGTGACGTATTTCTTACATTAACATCGGAATAAGGTGAGAACGGACAAGGTTCAGCGCCTCCATGAGAGTTAATATGGAAAAATCCTCGTCCCGCCGCAACACAGCCTCCGGACCCCTTCTCATCTCCCGGGAAGGATATGTAGACCATTTCCGGTCTCTCCTTTCTCAGCCGGGCGATCTCTGCCGTAAGATATTCCCGCTCCGCATCCTGCGGCGCCAGCTCCTTGCTGTCTTCGGTCACCGGAACAAACTCCACAAAGATCACTGCTTTACAGCCACGGGCCGAGAGTTCCCCGAGAAACTCATCCGAAGTCACTTCCCGGTAGTTCTCAGTGGTCACCGTAACGGAGGTTCCGAAGATCAATCCTCTTCTTTTCAGTTCGTCCATATTACGGATCAGGCGGTCATAGACTCCCCGCCCTCTTCTCGTATCCGTGATCTCCCGCTTCCCTTCGATGCTCATGATGGGAACCAGATTCCTGCACCGGTCGAACAGCTCAAAATATTTTTTATCCATAAATGTCCCATTGGTGAAAATAGGGAACAGGATATTA
>CAMPAX010000219.1 GCA_946633495.1 uncultured Lachnospiraceae bacterium
ATCAAATGCATTCTGCGGTGTCGTGATCCCCGTGTTACCCAATGTGATCATTTTCATCTTCCGGCCACCTCTCGATCTGTCCGTTACAGATATTCCATGATATCCACCGGCTTCTCGGCGATATGATCCGCCCCCGCCAAAAGCAGTTCCTCCCGGGTTCCGTAGCCATACAGGGCTCCGATGGCCTTAAGTCCTAATTTTACAGCTGCCTCCATATCATATTTCCGGTCACCCACCATGGCAGCATCCCGATAGATCTCTTCTACCGTAAGGGTCGGATCTCCCAGCTGACGGATCACCTCCCGGGCCGCCGTCTCGATGAGCTCCTCCTTCCCTGCCTTTACTTTTTCCTCCACGGGGCCGATCACCGCGGAAAAAAATCGTTCCAGCCTGTGATGATCCGCCACAAGACGCGCGATATATTTCGGCTTGGACGTGACGATCATTAAGATCCGTCCCTCGTTCTTCAGACGTAGAAGGGTCTCCTCGATCCCTTCATACAGCGGCGCATCCTTATATCCGCCGTTCACATAGAACTCCCTGTACAGGCGGATCGCCTTCGTCAGAGTCTCCCCGGAAAGTCCGTAGATCTCGCGGAAGCCCACAGCCAGAGGAGGTCCGATAAAAGCTCTCTTCTTCTCCGGATCCACATCCGCGATCCCCAGCTGGTTCAGCGCATATGCCGCCGAGGACAGGATCGCTCCCGCCGACTCCGTAATGGTTCCGTCCAGATCCAGAAACACATATTTTATCATTCAGATCATGTCTCCATTTCCGTCTATTCTAAAATTTCCGGGGAGCCGCCCATCTAAGGGCGAATTCCGCATCCGGCGTGAGGTAAAATCCCGGTCCGAAGTCGCAGTTTTTTCTTCCGCGGTGAATATCCGGCTTCCGAATCCCAGCAGTTCCGGTATGATACAACTTCAGAGTCATGTGTATACCTCCACCTTCACATTCAGGCGGTCCTTCTTTGTCCTTCCGCCTTCGCCCGCAAACCGAAAGCGTCCGTGATGCCGAACAGATACCACGTCCCCTTCCTTCAGGGCTTTCGAAACCTGCGTCACCGTTTTTCCGTTCACGAAGATCTGCTCTCCCTGCACCAGCCGCCGGGCCTCCTCCCGGGACAAATGATAGAGTCTGGCCAGAATGCTGTCGATCCGGTTCCCGCTGACCACCAGAGTCTCCTCCCGAAGCTTCGGAGCCAGCTCCTCCGGAACATTCGAAAGCTCCGTCACCCGCACCTTCGTATGCTTCACAAAGATAAGATTCTCCCGGATGAAATCACTGACATCCGCATGTACAAAGAGATAGCCTGCGTTGTCCCGAAGGAAGATGTCTCCGACCTTCTCCCGCTCCAGCCCAACGCCCAGCACGGAGCCTAAAAAATCCCGATGTGTCAGGTTGTCCGCGAATTTCTCCTGCACCGCCTCCACCTTCAGGAGTCGAATGGGATAGTCCTCCGGATACCCGCAGAAGTCCTCCGAACCAAAGCGCACCATACACCGTTCACAGACATCCGTCCCTCCAAAAGCTTCTGACGGAACAAAAGCAAGTTCCCTTCCCATTGCATGATAGATCCCAAGCTCCGCCATTCCGAGAAAATCCGTATAAATATACCGATACCCGCTATAGGATCGCTCTGCCAGTTCCATAAGGCGCTGGCGGATAAAATTATCATCTATGTCCGGCATGCTTTTCTCCGTCTCCTTTTTCGCAGCGTTTCATGCAAAACCCTCATGTAACCCCCATGCGGGTGGGATTTGCGAATCCTGTTCTCCGATGTTACAGTACATCCTCATGCACCGGATCGATTTGCTCAGCCCGCTCAGATCACTCTCTGGAAGGATCCGACGTAACATCCATCACGACGCCGAGAATATCCAGGAGTCCTACATCATCATCGTCATCGTCATTTTCATCGTCATCCTCTTCGGAATTCACCTTTTCCTTCTTCTGCGCTTCGTCCTGCTTCGCTTCTTCCGCCCGCCGTGCTTCTTCCGCCCGGTGCGCCTCTTCCTCTCCCTTTTCTGCATCGAAGAGCCCTTCATAACGCTTCATCGTACAGATATCATTCAGCAGCCGGGTAAGAAAAGGCGCCAGCAGAAACGCATTCTCCTCGGTAATATTCAGAAGTGCCGCGGAATCATCCGCATCGATCCTCCAGCCATCGTAGGCAACCCTCTTCGTGCCGCCGAACATATCCTTGAAATACACGGCCCGGTCCGTCAGTGCAAGGCCGTTCTTTCCCTTGGCGAACAGGGAAGTGTCGAAGAGCATCAGGATCGTCTCCCCCGCATCCTTTGTCTCCACAAAATGCTTTCTGGCCTTCTCCTCCTGCTTCGCCGGAATATTCGGATGATAAACCGGCTTGAAGGAGACGCCCTCCTTCAGACATTCATGGAACTTATCCTTAATCAGATTCAAAAGATTGTCGTTATACATTGCTCCCCTCCTACAGCCATTTTTTCTTTCGGAAAAAGATCAGGCTCACGATCACGATAGCCAGACTGAGACCGATGACGATGGGATATCCCCACCTTGATTCCAGTTCCGGCATATACCGGAAGTTCATACCGTACCATCCCACGATCAAAGTCAGGGGCATGAAAATGGTAGTCACCACCGTCAGCACCGTCATGATCCGGTTCTGCTTTACATCCAGCTGCGCCTGATACATATCCCGCACCTGCATGGTATAGTCACGGAGAGATGTCGCCGAATCATAAAGCCGCTGCATACGATTCGTAAAAAGGTGGAAATACCGGACATTTTCCGGCCTGAAGAAGCCGTTCTCGTTCTCCTCCAGTTCCTGCCCCAGATCGATCAGCTGATCGTAGTGGATCCGAAGATCACGAAGACATCCACGGATCTCATTTGCCCGCTTCAGCTGTTCCTGGGCTTCTCCGCCCTCCTGGATCACCGTCTCGATCTCATCCAATTCCCGCTCATATCCCTCCAGGATCGACAGATCCCGGTAAATGATCTGTTCCAGGAAATCATAAAGGAACCTCTCCAGACTGGGAATATGCCATTTCTTCTGCCGTTTCACCCGGCGGATCAGATGTCCGGCAAAACCACCGTCATCGATGAATACGATACCCTTCTCATCCAATGCGAAAGCGAAATGCCACGCTTCCTTGTCGAAGTCACGACGATTCGGAATAGAGAAGGTTCCCGTCAGAGAGTCATAGTTCACTTCGGCTTTCGTATTATGGATATTGCTGGTATCCGGTTCGAGATCGATACCCATATCAAAATCCGCCCGCTCCGCCTGCCACTCCTTTGTAGTCAGCACCGCCACATACGGCGCCTCCCGCTTCCGGCAGTCATCCAGCGTACATTCTTCCAATGTATCTTTGATCAGGTAGTACATTTTTGCCTCCTCAAATCACACTTTATCGGTCTGGGTATATGCTGCACAACATCCATCGAAGCATATACATTCCGGCCCGGGCACCATAACTATAGTGACATCCTCCCCCACCTGAAGAGGTGGGGGCTTCCTCTCGCCTGTAGGCGAG
>CAMPAX010000220.1 GCA_946633495.1 uncultured Lachnospiraceae bacterium
GAAAGCTCTGCACATCTGTGGGACCGCTTCAGTCCCTTCATGGATTCTGCCATTTTTATCATCTCCTTCTGGTGATCCATACGCTGCATATTCCGGTCCGTATTCTTGCCACGATTTTCTTCCGCGGCAGTCCACCTCCCGGCATTCCCCGTGATAACCCATGGGATTCAGTCACTCCGACCACCAATCATTCTGTCATTTTAGCACATCCGCATACGGAAAACAACGAAAAATGTGGTCTGAAAGCGCTTTCAGAATTCCCGATAAAAAATAAAGATTCTCCACAAAACCCTTCCGTTCTATCGTATAATAAGAAATGACTGATGTTTTTCGATCAACATGTCGTATGTGGTTTACATAAAACAGAATCCAGTTCAACACGCCGTGTCTGGTTTACATAAAATATGATTTACTGGTTAAAAAACGACATGAATCTTACGGAGGAGAACAAAAATGAAGATGAAACGAACCTACACACGAATTGCCGCAGCGGTCCTTACTCTGGGATTGCTTCTCACCGGCTGCGGAGGAACCGGGAGCGATACCGGAAATACCGACGGATCGAATGTCGTAACCCCGGACACGCCCCGACCGACATCCTCCGTGGTAAACCTGTCAGAAAAGGTAACGAAACTGGATATCCCTGAAACTCCGCTGTCCGAGCCTCACGGTTCCTCCCTTTCCCGAAGCGGCATCGCCCTCCTGTATCAGACTGCCGCTTTGGAGGAGGACAAGAACCGGAATCTTCTGATCAGTCCCTACTCCATTCAGGCTGCACTCGGAATGACCGCCACAGGTTCCGACGACGGAAGCGCTACCGAGCGGGAAATGATGGACATCCTGCTCCCCGGGACCTCTGAGAAACCGGAAGCGCTGAACCGGGAAATGGCCTCCTTCGCTGCCCGGATGGAGAACGATCCAGATGTATCCTGGAACGTGGCAAATTCCATCTGGGTGAATAACGACGGACAGGTAAAGCTCCGCGACACGTTCATTTCCGATGCGACGAATTATTATGATGCCGAGCTGTTCAGTGCCCCGATGAATGAGGAAACCAGAGCTTCCGTAAATGCCTGGGTAAAGAAAGAGACTCGGGAACGGATCCCCGAGATCCTGAGCAAACTGGATCCCGAGACCGCTCTGATCCTGATCAATGCTCTTGCCTTTGACGGTGAATGGGCTGAGCCCTATGAGGAAAAGAGCATCCGTGAGAAGGAAAGCTTCACAAATGCAGACGGCAGCACCTCCGAGGTGACCATGCTGGACAGCAAGGAGCACTGCTTCCTGGAGCTTGGCGGCGGTCTCGGTTTTATCCGCGATTACAAAGGCTACCAGTACAGCTTCGTCGGGATCCTTCCGCCGGAAGGAATGTCCACCGAGGAGTACCTCGCCAAACTGAAGAAAGATGGAAGTGATTTCTCGGAAGCTTTTTTGAAAAGAGATTCCACCCGTGATGTCTACGTATCTCTGCCGGAGTTTAAAACCGAATTCGATATCTGTCTGGACAAGGTGCTGCAGAGTCTCGGCATGAAGGAAGCTTACTCCCCGGACGCTTCTTTCCGTAAAATGGTATCCGATGACAGCGGCAGCGTCAAGATCAGCACCGTGATCCATAAGACTATGATCGACGTGGACCGCGCCGGAACCAAAGCCGCTGCCGCAACCGCCGTTGTCGCTACAAAGAACGCAGCCTTGCCGGATCCTGCTGAACCGGTATCCATCATCCTGAACCGCCCGTTTGTATATGCCATAGTGGACAGTACAACCGGCGTTCCGATCTTCCTGGGGACACAGAATTCCATAAAATAAAAGAATTCCCCGTACACTTGACCGTGGACGGGGATATTTTTACGGCTTAATAACCAATGCGGGACGGATGGCTGTATCATCGCGGTCGACGTTACGGCCGAAGTTATAGACGCGTCCGTTAAAACCGATATATGCAGCATTGAGAGCATCATCGCCGGGCGACCGCAGCCACCACCTGCAGTTCCCGTCATACTCGCCGCCTTCAAATGTCCATAGCCCCTGAGCCTTTGCATAGGCTGTAGGCTTGCATGTCCGTGACAGGCAATCACCATCCGCATCATTCGTGAAGTAGCCTCTTACTTCAAGGATGGTGAACAGAAATACCCGATCATCTACATTTGCTTCATAGGGTGAAAGATCGGCATTCGATGAATTATCCGTTGAAATAACAGCCAGCTCATCGGATGAAAATGCGGTATTCATGAAGGTACTGTTCAGCCATTTCCGGAGTGTACATGTCCTCCATGACACAGATTTAAAATCGGTATGATACGGCTGAACATCCAGAGCATACCGGCTCATCACCACCAGACTGCCGTCCTCTCTTTTTTCAAGAACGATCCACTCGATGGGTTCCTTTCCGTTGGATGTATCATTATCCTGTTCGTAATGTCCGAATGTGATCAGCGATCCGGCCTCTGCAGCAGTAAGATCAGATAAAGTCTCAGCCGCTTCTGTCGTGTTCTGAACCTCGGTTTCCTCCGTTTGATCCTTCGATGCTGCAGAACTTCCGCATCCCGTAAGAAACAAGGCCGCCAGAACAACCCATAACTGCAGTCTCTTTTTACCTTTTTTGCTGCGGTCATCCGTTCGTTTTTTCATAAAGCCTATCCGAACCTCATCATCCCTTCCGTGGCTTCCCGCTTCCGCTCGATCATCTCGTCGATACGGTCCATGTACTGATCCACGTTCTTCACGTCTTCCACCCGGTCTACACCCAGGATCTCACCGGTTTCCTCGTTCATCCGCAGCAGCTTTGTTACGGAGCCGGCACCTGCTGCCAGAATATCCAGCCGTTCCTCGATGATCAGGACATTGTAGAGACATGGATTCTTTGCATAACCCACATTCTCCAGGTTCCCGGAGATATTCTTCTGACGATACAGGTAATAGGGGCTAAGTCCCATGCGGTGGGCAGATTCATTTGCCAGCGCCAGCATCTGATCCGTATATTTATGAAATGTATGACGCAGCTCGTCAAACTGACTGCGCAGCTCAGAGGCCCGCTTCACCGCCAGACTGTGAACCGTCAGACTGTCCGGTGCCAGCTTTTCGATCAGCCCCAGAGTATAACGCATATCGTCCGTACTCTCTCCCGGAAGACCTGCGATCAGGTCCATATTGATATCCTTAAAGGAAAGCTCCCGCGCCAGGCGGAATGCCCGAATCACATCTTCCGATGTATGATCCCGTCCGATCCTCTGAAGAGTCTTATTTGACATGGTCTGGGGATTGATACTGATCCTGGTCACCTTGTGGCGCTTCAACACACGCATCTTGTCCGGATTCATGCTGTCCGGACGTCCTGCTTCCACTGTAAATTCCTTCAGATTGGAGAAATCAAAATTATCCTCCACCGCCTGCAGCAAACGGTCCAAAAACCCTGCCTCTATGGAGGTGGGAGTTCCGCCACCGATGTAAATGGATACAAGTCTGCGCTTTCGGTTTACATAAGATATAATCTGCAGCTCCCGGATCAACGCATCCAGAT
>CAMPAX010000221.1 GCA_946633495.1 uncultured Lachnospiraceae bacterium
CCGGGCTTCACAGGGCAGGATGCCGGATAACGTCCGGCGGAGGCGACTCCCGGGAAAGTGCAACAGAAAGATACCGCCGGCCTTGGCCGGTAAGGGTGAAATGGCGAGGTAAGAGCTCACCGCTGTGCTGGTAACAGGACAGGCTCTGTAAACCCCATCCGAAGCAAGACCAAGTTTGAGCCATAGAGCTGCCCGCTCTGCTCATGGTAGGTTGCTTGAGCCGTGTGGTAACATACGGTCTAGATAGATGATCACCCACGACATAACCCGGCTTATCGTTCTGCTCGACTTTTTATCTCATTTCTCTATATCTCAAAACATCCGCCGCCGATAAATTCCCGAAGCAGCGAATTCGTCGGTACCGTACTGGAATCGATCCCAAGAAAATACTCCAGAAACTTCAGCAGCCGCTTTGCCTCATAGTATTCTTCACAGTCCTTCGGTACCGTGAACAGCAGGGGCTCCGCAAATACCTTGATGGCCGGAAGCTCGTAGATCAGCGCAGAGTTAAAGAGCGCATCCGCTTCCCCCTGGAACGGGAAGATATTCTTCTCTTCCCCATTTCGAACCGATTCCCACATCCGTATGGAGCTTTGGGCATTATTTCCGCGGGTCCGTGCATCACGGACGATCCTTCGAAGCAGCCTGGTATCCGAAGTGGAGATCCGGTTGTGTTCATCCAGATTCAGCTGCGTCAGCGCACTGATGTAGATCTTAAAACTGGAATCTGCCGGAAGTGCATAGGTGGAGGCCGGATTCAGTGCATGGATCCCCTCAACCACCAGAACATCATCCGGAGCCAATTTCAGCGTTCTTCCGTCAAAGGTCTTCTCACCCAGAGCGAAATCGAACTTGGGCATCTTCACTTCTTTTCCTTCCAGAAGCTGCTCCATGGTGGAATTAAAAAGTTCCAGATCCATGGCATCGATGCATTCAAAATCATATCTCCCGTTCTCATCCTTCGGTGTTTCCACCCGCTCCTTGAAGAAATTATCCATAGCAATGGGATGCGGATTCAGACCGCGAGCCCGAAGCTGGATCGAAAGTCTGTTGGAAAATGTGGTCTTTCCCGAGGATGACGGCCCTGCGATCAACACCAGCTTCTTTTTCTGTTTGTGGATCTCCTCGGCGATATCCGCGATCTGCTTCTCCATAACCGCTTCCTGGATCAGGATCAGATCATTCAGGTGACCGTTGCATATCTCCGTATTCAGCTGTCCGACGCCGCACAGGCCCAGCTGATCTCCCCAGTCCTCTGCTTCGCGAAGCGCCATGTACAGAGTCTCCGGAGCACCATGCCTCTTATCTAACTTCAATCCGTTTTTCGACGGGATCACCAGTATAAAGCCGTCATCAAACCGGACCAGATCAAATTTGGAAAGCCCTTCCGCGGACGGCAGCATGAACCCGTAGAAATAATCCTCATATCCGTCCAGGGAGTATAGATTCACCCGGGAAGCCCTTCTGTAACGGAAGAGTTCCGCCTTCTGCTTCATTCCCCGTTCTTCGAAAAGACGCACCGCTTCACTGGTCTTTAAGACCTTCTTCTCAATGGGAGTTTTTTCCTCAACCAGCCGCAGCATCACGGCTTTCACGGCATCCAGCTCTTCCTTCTCGGGTTCCTGTACACGGCCTTCCTCATCATATACCGTACAGAAGAATCCTTTCCCCAAAGAATAAAGCACCCGTATCCTTTTCTTCGGATACACCTCATTATACGCCCGGACCATTAGCAGGATCAGGCTTCTCTTGTACATATCATATCCGATGGGCTCGGCAGTTGTTACAAACTCCACCACTGCAGACTCTTCCAGCCTGTAGTTAAGCTCCACCAGATATCCGTCTACCTTTGCAGCCACGATCATGGCCCCGAAGACCGGCTGCTGCTTTACCAGATTCAAAAGCGGAGTTCCGCTTTCCAGAGACAGCTCTCTTCGCTCTTCTCCATCATTAACGATTACTGTGATCTCTTTCATGTGATCTCCTGTCCTATATTCAGCGACGCACGGATCTGCCGGTTCTCTTCCAACTGTTTCTGAAGGCTTCCCTTTCTCGCCCTGGCAGCCGGAGTCTTCTGTTTCTCCAACGAACGGATCAGGTCCTCCAGTCCCTTTGCTTCCCACTCCAGATACTCGATGAACTCCGGCGTGGGATGCTGCGGAAGCCATGTGCCATACAGCATATCCGCCCTGGCATCTTCTTCCGGAACCTCTCCCGGAAGCTTCAGCCCGACAGTACAGTTCAGTATAAAATACCATTTTCCTGCATCCGAGAGGCAGGCTTCCTGTTCAATAAATATATTCATCTTTCTAAGAGAATACCGCACCAGCCTAAGATCGGAATGAGGTGAGATCACCAGCTGCATTCCCGGCCGGAGCCTGTCTGCCCCTGCCTTCAGAATATCCACGATCAGATGACCGCCCATTCCCGCGATCACAACCGCATCCACTTCCCCGCTTTTCAGCTCGGTCAGTCCGTCGGAAAGCCGGGTTTCGATCTTCTTATCCAGCATCTGCCCGTAAATGTTCTCTTTTGCAATGGCCAGCGGTCCCTCGGCGATATCCATCGCGATCACCGTGCAGTTCTTCTTCTCAGCAAGTTCCATGCTGACGTAGGCGTGATCACATCCCACGTCAGCCACTCGCTGGTCCGGTTTTACAAAATCAACGATCGTCTGCAGACGTTTCCCCAATTCTTTCATATGCCCTTTACCCCGATGTAAGTTCATTTTGTCTGTTTTATGCCCGGATACAGCCCCTTCTCACACATCAGGTGATCTTTCGGCCTGAGCACTGCCGCACCTACTTACCGACTCACCTGACACGGCTTTTCGAGGTCATATCCACAGGATCACTCAAGAAAATCCTTCAGCTTCCTGCTTCTGGACGGATGGCGGAGCTTTCTCAGCGCCTTAGCCTCGATCTGACGGATCCGCTCACGGGTAACGTTAAATTCCCGGCCAACCTCTTCCAGTGTACGGGAGCGTCCGTCATCCAGTCCGAAACGAAGACGCAGCACCTTTCTTTCACGTTCTGTCAGGGAATCCAGGACCTCTTCCAGTTCTTCCCGAAGCAGAGCATACGCTGCTGCCTCCGCCGGCACAGGTACATTATCATCCTGGATAAAATCTCCCAGATGGCTGTCTTCCTCCTCGCCGATAGGTGTCTCCAAAGATACCGGCTCCTGAGAGATCTTCAAGATCTCACGAACCCGCTCTACGGAGATTCCCATTTCCTTTGCGATTTCCTCCGGAGAAGGCTCCCTTCCCAATTCCTGAAGGAGCTGGCGGGAGACACGGATCAGCTTATTGATCGTCTCTACCATATGTACAGGGATGCGGATCGTTCTTGCCTGATCCGCAATGGCACGGGTGATGGCCTGACGAATCCACCATGTCGCATAGG
>CAMPAX010000222.1 GCA_946633495.1 uncultured Lachnospiraceae bacterium
TTCCTGGTTGAATTCAGTCAGTGCGTTGTCATGTAAAATGGAATAAGCCGCAATATCGATCAGTTCGTTATCCGTAAGGCCGATGGCCTTGCCGGTAATGATCGACAGTGCAGCGATTCTCTTGGAATGTCCCGGAGTTGTGCCGAGGAATTCATTCTCGGCAGCATCCAGACCAAGAGAGAAAGCATATAAAACATCATTCAGGTTGATCTTCATGAAGCCCGCCTCTGACAACGTAAATAAGAATTCTTGCAAACTAATTCACATTCAATCATACCGCAGATAGAGAGAACTGTAAAGAGAGATTTTGGGCATGGACTTAGAAAAAACGGTGAAAATGAATCAGGACTCCGCAGCCGGAGCAGAGCAGAAACAGCGTACATTTATCTGTATCGATCTAAAGTCTTTCTATGCTTCGGTGGAATGCGTGGAACGGGGAAGGGACCCTCTCAGGACCAACCTGGTGGTGGCAGATCCTGCACGGACCGAGAAAACCATCTGCCTTGCCGTGACCCCGTCGATGAAAGCCTTCGGGATCCCGGGAAGGGCCAGGCTGTTCGAGGTGGTGGAGCGCGTGAGAGAGGTCAATGACCGTCGGCTGAAAGCCCTGAAGGGTGGAAGCTTCTCGGGCAGCAGTTCGGATGCGGATGAACTGGAAAAAGACCCGACTCTGGAACTTTCCTATGTGGTGGCGCCGCCGCAAATGCGCCGCTACATGGATGTCAGCGGGGAGATCTACGGGATCTACCTGCAGTACGTGGCGCCGGAAGACATTTTCCCGTATTCCGTGGATGAGGTGTTCATGGATGTAACGGCATATCTACGCACCTACCGGATGACGGCCCATGAAATGGCTGTCAAAATGATACGGGATGTTCTGTCACGGACCGGGATCACCGCCACTGCAGGAATCGGAACGAATCCGTATCTGGCAAAGATCGCCATGGACATCGTGGCAAAGCACATGCCCGCGGATGCGGACGGCGTGCGTATCGCGGAACTGGACGAGATGTCCTACCGTAGGTTCCTGTGGACCCATACACCCCTTACGGATTTCTGGCGGATCGGTCCCGCAACCGCACGAAAACTGGCGGCCAGAGGCCTTTTTACCATGGGGGATGTGGCCCGCTGTTCCCTTGAAAATGAAGATGTGCTCTATCACATGTTCGGAGTGAATGCGGAGCTTTTGATCGATCACGCCTGGGGCTATGAACCCACACAGATGTCCGATATCAAGAACTACAAGCCGAAAGCGCACTCCGTATCCATAGGTCAGGTGCTGAAAGAACCGTATTCCGCAGAAAAAGCACGCCTGATCGTACATGAGATGACAGACCTTCTGGTTCTGGATATGGTGGATAAGGGACTTGTGGCCGATCAGGTGGTACTTACGGTGGGTTACGATGTGGAAAATGTGCGGGACCCTGCCCGGGCAAAAGCATTTCAAGGGGAGATAAAAAAGGATTATTACGGCCGGATGGCACCGAAGAGTGCTCACGGTTCGGAGAATCTCTCCGGATATACCTCCTCCGGCCGGGAGATCATAGAGACCATGCTCCGGCTGTTTGACCGGATCGTGAACCCGGAACTCACGGTGCGGAGAATGTATGTGGTGGCAAACCATGTACTTCCCCGGGAAAATGCGCCGAAGAAGCAGGAGGAAGGGCGGCAGCTGGACCTTTTTGCGGATTTCTCACCGGAAAAACAGGAAGAAAGGAAGCAGCAGGAAAAGGCCCGTGAGAAAGAAGAGAAGATCCAGAAGGCGATCCTTGAAGTTCAGAAAAAGTACGGGAAGAATGCCCTGCTGAAAGGAATGAACTTAGAGGAAGGCGCCACCACCATGGAGCGGAATGAGCAGGTCGGAGGTCATAAAGCGTAAAACCGGATCCGGTGACCGGAGCAGAAAGGAAGAAACCGTATGGAAGATCATTCAACCCATTGGCATCATGTCATCGGCATGTCTACAAATGAAATGAAGCAGGCTGCGGAAGACGCGGAGGCGCGTTACGGGGATATCATCAACCGGGAACCTCCGGTCTCAAAGAAGCATCCCCGTATGGCCATGGAAATGCGTGCGGCACAGTTTGCACCCTTCGCGGCGCTGACAGGCTATGAGAAAGTGGTGGAGCGGTCCGTAGACGAAGTAAGGGAGAGTTTTTCCTCCAAATGATAAGCGCTTGCAATCTCATCAAAATCGGTGTATGATGGTGCTGTTAGCACATTCGATTGATGAGTGCTAAAAAGACGCGGCAAGTGATCAATTGAGGATAGTGTCAGGCAAGTAAGATAAGAGGACACGATACGATCTAAGATACTATGTAAGAAATGAGGAACGTTTATGATAGCAATACCGATTCATGACACAATACTGCTTCCGGATGTAACCTTTTATTTCAAGAAGGATACCTTTGAGGAATGGGAGGTAGAGACGCTGAAGGCCGGCGATGAGATCGTGTTCGCCTTCCTGAAGGAAGAACCCCCTTATGAGGATGAGGAAGATACGAAGCCGGTACCGGAATCCCGGGATGAGACCGCGAAGCCGGAAGACCTTATGGAGCTGGTCTATCCCATCGGTGTTCGTGCCCGTCTGGAAGCCATCGATAACGAAGGGAATTTAAAGATCCGCACCCGTAACCGCGTGAATATCCTGAAACTCTATGAGAAGGAAAACGGCGTGGTGGAAGCGGAAGTGGCAGATCGCCCCGAGGTGGAGGATATTCCGGAAGAAGAATGCAGCCAGCGCTTTGAACAGCTGAAGAAGGATTATCTCAATTTCGTGAAAATGTACCAGTGGGGGCTTTGGGCCCGCGGATTTATTCTGCAGTGGAAGAACATTTACGAGCTGGTCTGCACCATGTCCCCGTATTTCAGCATCACCTGGGAGGAGAAGGTTGCGATCCTTTCCGAGGACCGGGTGTCCGAACGGTACCGTCTGATCGAGCAGGCAGCCTATGAGTTCATCGAGATGGCTCGTGTGCACAACGAGGCGGAAGACCAGCAGAAGAAGGAAAGCGAGAATATTTACCGGGAAAATGCATTAAAGAAGCAGATCGAGATCCTGCAGAATGAGCTGGATGAGATGCACCCCGAGAATATCTCCGATGTGCGCCAGTTCCAGAAGAAGATCGAAGAATCCGGAATGAATGAAACTGCCCGGAAAGAAGCCGATAAGGTTCTGAACCGCATGAAGCAGGAAGGCCAGAACGGGCATGAGTACGGCATGCTGTACGATTACCTGGATTTTGTGACGTCCCTTTGCTGGAAGAAGCCGGAGGCGACGGAGATCGATTTGAATCATGCAGAGGAAGTGCTGGACCAGGATCATTACGGTCTGAAGAAGG
>CAMPAX010000223.1 GCA_946633495.1 uncultured Lachnospiraceae bacterium
CGACATTATTATTCACGACTTTTTTATAGAAAGAAGGCAGAACTAACCAAATGAATCCCAGAGAATTTTTGAAAGAAAAGCATCGCATAGTCATTAAGATCGGTTCCAGCTCCCTGGTACATAAGGAGACCGGCGAACTGGACTTCCTCCGGATCGAGAAGCTGATCCGGATCCTCAGTGACCTGAAGAATCAGGGAAAGGATGTGGTGCTGGTATCCTCCGGTGCCATAGTTGTAGGATGTAAGGCACTCGGCCTGAAGAAACGCCCGGAAGTGCTTTCCATGACGCAGGCCTGCGCAGCCCTCGGACAACTGGAACTGATGATGCTTTACCAGAAATTATTCCTTGAATATAACCATCGTGCGGCTCAGGTTCTTCTGACATTTGATGTCATCAGTTCCCAGGAGCGCCGGATCAATGCAACCAACACGTTAAAACAGCTTTTGGATCTGGATGTGATTCCCGTGGTAAATGAAAATGACACGGTTGCAACCGAAGAGATCGAGTTCGGTGACAATGATACGCTGTCCGCCATCGTTGCATCTCTTATCGGTGCGGACCTTCTGGTTCTGCTTACCGACATTGACGGACTCTATACGGATGATCCGCGAAAGAATCCGGACGCCAGGAAGATCTCCATCGTAGAACAGATCGATGATAAAATGATGAAGATGGCAAAGGGAACCGCCACCGGATTCGGTACCGGCGGAATGTTCACCAAGCTTTCCGCAGGCAGGATCGCCACGGATTCCGGTGCAGATATGGCAATCTGTGATTCTTCGGATCTGAACATCATTACGGAACTTCTGGCGGGAGAGGATGTGGGAACACTGTTCCTCGCACATGAAGATGATTCCTTTGATACCACCGATTTTATTGTAAATAAACGTTATCTTGAGCGCTGACATTGCGCCGCGAAATCCACATTTACGTTAATAACCAAGTACGAAAGGAAAAGATATGAGCGAGATCCTGGAACTATGTAAGAGAGCAAAGGAAGCTTCAGCATTAATGAGCCGTCTTGGCACAGATGAAAAAAACCAGGCGCTGCTGGCGGTTGCCGATGCTTTGGTTGAACATCATTCGGAGATCATCAAAGGAAACCGTCTGGACATGGATAATGCAGTTGAAAACGGCATGTCCGATGCATTAAAGGACCGCCTGCTGCTGACCGAAGCACGTTTGGAAAGCATTGCTGAGGGCGTTCGTCAGGTGGCTGCTTTGGATGATCCCATCGGTGAGATCCTCTCCATGAAGAAACGTCCCAACGGCCTCATGATAGGTCAGATGCGGGTACCCATGGGTGTGATCGGGATCATTTACGAGTCCCGTCCCAATGTTACCGTGGATTCTTTCGCACTGACATTTAAGACCGGAAATGCCACCATCCTTCGCGGCGGAAGCGACTGCATTCATTCCAATATCGCTTTGGTACATGTGATCCGGGAAGCTTTGGAATCAAAAGGGGTTCCGGTGGATGCGGTTCAGTTAGTGGAGAACACCGACCGCGCACTGGTTACAGAACTGATGCAGCAGAGAGACTATGTGGATCTTCTGATCCCCCGTGGCGGTGCCGGACTGATCCGTTCCGTAGTGGAAAATGCGAAAGTTCCTGTCATCGAAACCGGAACCGGTAACTGCCATATTTATATCGACAAGACCGCTGACCTGGATCAGGCGGTTCAGATTGTCAGAAACGCAAAGCTTCAGCGCCTCGGTGTCTGCAATGCCGCTGAATCTCTGGTCATCCACAAGGATATCGCGGAAATGGCACTGCCTCTGATCGCCGCAGATCTGGCAAGTGAGGATTGTGAGATCCGCGGAGATGCCGCAGCACAGGCTATCAGTAATATCGTAGTGCCTGCAACAGAAGAGGATTACGGAACCGAATATCTGGCTAAGATCATTTCAGCGAAGATCGTCGGTTCGCTGGACGAAGCCATCGCGCATATCAATAAATACAGTACCGGTCATTCCGAAGCCATCCTGACAAAGGATTATACCTCCGCTCAGAGATTTCTTCGGGAGATCGACTCTGCATGTGTCTATGTAAATGCATCCACACGTTTTACCGATGGATTTGAGTTCGGGTTTGGAGCCGAGATCGGCATATCCACACAAAAGCTGCATGCCCGCGGTCCCATGGGGCTGTTGGCACTGACTTCCACGAAATATATCATTTACGGTGACGGACAGATCCGGCCTTAGAACCCGTCATACAGAAAAAGGGGGTGTAGAGCATTGGCAAATGAGCATGACAGGATCCGGGATCTGTATGACAAAAGAGTTGCCGCCCAGAAAGAAGGCGGCATGCTGATGTTGTACAGCCTTGTAGAAGACGGTTCCATCGATGCAAAAACCGCAGCAAAAAAGGCAGGGCAGTCAGAGGAAGAATTTCTGAAGAATATGATGGCTGCCGGATTTCGGCATGAATCTTCGGATTCAAACGATCCATCCTTAACCTCAGAGAAGGGGATGCCGGAAACCTCGTACAGCGAAGTACCCACGGAGAAGACCGGTGCGGTTTCCTATACAGAAGTTTCAAGTGGAGAACCGGAAAATCCGTATACCGAAGTTCCAGGGGAAGACCCGGATAATCCATATACCGAAGTTCCGGGGAAAGGCCCGGCAGATCCGTACACTGAGGTTACTCCGGCAGGATCGAAGGATCTTTCATATGCAGAGGTTCTTTCCCTTCCGGAGGAAAAAATCTTCGGACCGGAGGATGTTGGACTGGTTCTCTCCGGAGGCGGAGGAAAAGGAGCTTATCAGATCGGTGTGATGCGTGCATTGGCAGAAGAGGGGCAGCTGGACAAGGTAGCTGCTGTTGCCGGAACTTCCATCGGTGCTGTCAACGCAGTGCTTTATGCCGGGGGGGATTTTGACAAAGCATATCAAACCTGGGATGATATCGATATGGGAGTCCTCTTTGATTTTGATCCGGCCATGCTGGCCGAGGGGAAGATCTGTTTCTCCAGGGACGAAATGAATCGCCTTATGAACCAGTATATTGATTATGATAAGATCTCTGCCGGTGACCTCGTGATCTATTGTGGCGTTGCAGAAGAATTGGGCGGTGACCGGTACCGCGCCGAGTACATGAAGCTGAACGGAAAAAGCGTAAGTGAGATCCAGAAGATCCTTATGGCGTCAACCGCCTTGCCGGTAGTTTATGATGCCGTTGTGATCGGCGGAAAACGCTATCGGGATGGAGGCGTTGTGGACAATGAGCCTGTACGTCCTCTGTATGATGCCGGGATCCGTAAGTTCATCCTTGTGAATCTGG
>CAMPAX010000224.1 GCA_946633495.1 uncultured Lachnospiraceae bacterium
CAGAACATAATCGGAGAGCCAGATCGGAACCTTGGCACCGTTCAGCGGATTGATGGCATAGCTTCCGGTGAAGACGCCGGTCTTATCCTTATCCGCCATACGATCCACGGAGGAACGAAGGGATGTCTGGTAGATATATGCATCCACCGCTTCCTTTGTCTCGGGTGTAGCCAGTCCTGCCGCAAGCTTATGCTCGGGAGCAAGGACCATAAATGTGGCGCCGTACAGGGTATCCGGTCTTGTGGTATACACACGGATAGAATCATCCCTTCCGTCGATCTTGAAATCGACCTCTGCACCCTTGGACTTACCGATCCACTCGGTCTGCATCTTCTTAACCTTCTCCGGCCAGTCCAGCTTGTCCAGATCTGCCAGGAGACGCTCTGCGTAGGCCGTGATCTTCAGCATCCACTGACGGAGATTCTTCTTGGTCACATCCGCACCGCAGCGCTCACATTTACCTTCCTTTACCTCTTCATTTGCCAGACCGGTCTTACAGGAAGGACACCAGTTGATGGGCATCTCCTTCTCGTAAGCGAGACCCTTCTTGAACATCTGAACAAAGATCCACTGTGTCCACTTGTAGAACTCCGGATCCGTGGTATTCACTTCCATGTCCCAGTCATAGATCGCTGCGATCTGCTGGATCTGACGCTTGATATTCGCCACATTGGATGCAGTGGAAATGGACGGATGAACGCCGTTCTTGATGGCGTAGTTCTCCGCCGGAAGTCCGAAGGCATCCCATCCCATGGGATGGATCACATATTTATCGTGCATCAGCTGATAGCGGCTCCAGACATCGGAGATAACATATCCTCTCCAGTGTCCGACGTGAAGACCATTTCCCGAAGGATACGGGAACATGTCCAGACAGTAATACTTCTCTTTCTTTCCGTCGTTCACATTGATGGGCTTGTCTGCCCAGTTCTTCGTCCATTTTGCCTCGATCAGCTTATGGTTATACTTTGCCATGGTCTTAAGTCCTCCATAGAGATTATACAAAAGTGTATTATAGCACAAGGCGCCTTCGATTCTCAACAAAAAAGTGAGGGACTTTACCACAAGTATAACGCGACGGGAGACAGACTGAAAAAACATTTTTTAAGCCAGAAACTCTCTTAGTTTTTCTCCGTGGGCTGCCGTATGGATGATCCTGCCCGCGGAACAGCCGCGAAGGAAACGGACGGCTTCGGATCGATGAACAGCCATACGGTAGAGAGGCTTATCCTTCAACTCCTCTTCCGCCAGAAAGATGATCTCTCTATGGCTGCCCACCGCTTCCATGGCTTCTTCCAGACGAAATGTGAAGAGCTGCCGGTCCTCGAAACGATACAGATAGGTTGCTGCCTTATCGTTGGTGAAAAGCTCGATGGCACAGCAGTTCTCTCCATACGCAGAGAGCCAGTATTCCTCCGACTGTGCGGTCCGGAAAAGCCCTTTCCCAGTATACGGTTCCGGAAGCTGCGTGATCCTGCCCAGCAGCTGTTCCCGCACTGCTTTTACTTTCTTTGCCCGATCCATACATCGCTCGGCAAAGGGCTGTGTATCATATCCCATTCGTCCTACCGTATAATGCTCTCCTGTCCGCATATGGATATGCAGCAGATAACCATCCAGCCGAATGCTCTCCGTATAACAGAGCGGAATCCGGATGGCGTTGCTGCTGACCGGAAGGATGCAGACCGCATCCGAATAAAGCTGAAGTCGGCCGCGTCCGGCTTCCCGGGGAGCTGCGCTGCTTTCCGGCAGATCATATTCCGCCTCACAGTCCATCAGCTTCTCCTCCTCGATAAAAAGGGATGCCCGCGTCCTTTCTCCGAACAGCGCTACCAGTTCCTCCCAGAATCCGTCGAAGGAAAAACCAAGCATGGAGATCTCCGCAGTTTTTCCATTGAACGAAGTTATGTAAACCCTATGATTCAGGGGACGGATGTAAGATATATCCGAAAAATCGACAGATCCCTTACCGTATCGGATGCCTTCCTTTTCGATGCTGATCTTCGTCTCCTCCAAATGAAGGTTTTCTGCCTTTATATCTATCGTGGCCGTATAAATCATATCGTCCTCCCTTCCGACTCTCTGCAATTCTCATGACTGAATCATCAAAGACAGTACGGATAATCAGAAAACGCACCGGAAACAACCTGTATGTCATCTCCCGGTGCGTTTCTTTTCTGATGTACTGATCGTCTCTTAAATGACCGGACCGGGCGCTTACCCGCTTACGCCGATCGCACGGCTCAAAAAATCCTCAGCGCTGTATGTTCGAGACGGTCACAGTTTCGTCCCGCAGCCTCCGCAGAACTTGGTTCCCGGGGGATTATCGAAGCCGCAGTTTACGCATTTATAGGATTTCTGCATCGGAGTTCCGCACTCCCCGCAGAACTTCACGCCGAGAGCCACCTCAGCTCCACAGTTCGGGCAGCGCTGATTTCCGAGAGGTGCTCCGCACTCGTTGCAGAACTTTCCTGCTCCCGCAGGTTTTCCGCAGTTCGGGCACACCGTGGTACGGGTTTCCAGCTTGCCCTGCCATACCTGAGCGGTTTCCGCAGCCTCATCGATATTCCGGCGCATAGCTCTGTTCCTTGCCTGTGCCACATAACCGGCTTCTCTAGGTGCGCATTCCACACAGAGACCCTCTTCCTCATTCCAGCAATCCGTCTCGCAGACCCATTTATTGCAGGCAGGACATTTGCGGAAGAGTCCCTTCACCTCAGCCTGAGCCTGGTCAAAGGCCTGTTCCTGCTCCTTCCGCCACTCCGGAGACTGGTTCTCAAAACGGTCTCCCATGAAATCCGCGCCGCGTTCCACCGCATGGCCGATATTGCTCCCAAATCCGCTTCCGAAGCTTCCCAGAATACCACCCACGGTTCCGGAAAACCCTCCGAACCTCCGGGCTTTCTGCTGTTTCCCATAAGTGGAGGATTCCATAAAGGAACTCTTAAATCCATTTCCGCAGCAGTCGCAGTAATACTCAAACTGGAATCCCGCTTCCGTTGAAAGATCGTTATAATTTCTTGTAAATGAATGCAGCATATCCCTTCTCCTCTCCGCCCCGCCGGACCGGCCGGGCCCCTTTGCTTCCGTTACAGTTTTTTGCCCATATCCGGGAGCCAAAACTCTGCCCCGGAAAATCTGCCCCCAATTTTGATTATACAATAATATGCAAGCGCCATGCAACCGAAATTCCGTAATATCTTCGGTGCATTGCCCTCTGCCATCGAAAACATTTTGTCCA
>CAMPAX010000225.1 GCA_946633495.1 uncultured Lachnospiraceae bacterium
GTAACACGTCTGCTTCCCAAGCAGGAAATGCGGGTTCGATTCCCGTTATTCGCTTTCATGACATATGCACAACCGGTATATTTCCGAAACCGACAAGCCGCGAAATCAGGCGCATTTCGATCCGGGCGATTCACAGTCATCCCGTCACAGCGAACGGTTTTGAATCTGGTTAAGAAATGATCATCCGTTACACCCCTGATACGTTTCAATCGGATACCTCCGCAGAAAATGCCTCCCCGTCCACAGTGAGCCGGATCTCTCCGCCGTCCTTTAGATTTCCGAACAGGATTCGATCCACAAATAACGGCTTGATCTCGTTTCGGATCACACGTTCCACTTCCCGGGCGCCATACTCCACACTGATGCCCTTCTCCTTGATCAGCGCCCTGGCTTCGGCATCCACAGTAAGGCGGATTCCTTTTCTTTCCAACAGTGCTCCCAGCTCCGAGAGTTTTTTATCCACGATACGCTCCGCCATTTTGTCATCTATGGAATGAAAGATAACGATTCGGCTGAGCCGGTTTCTGAATTCCGGCTTAAAGGTGCGCTTCACCTCATCCATCATGGCACTCTGATCCAGCCGCTCACTTAAAAATCCGATGGTATTCTTTCCCACCCGGTCCGCGCCGATATTGGAAGTCATGATCAGGATCACATTTCGGAAATC
This sequence comes from uncultured Lachnospiraceae bacterium, assembly GCA_946633495.1. Taxonomy (GTDB): domain Bacteria; phylum Bacillota; class Clostridia; order Lachnospirales; family Lachnospiraceae; genus Eubacterium_Q. The sequence goes on from CAMPAX010000225.1 coordinate 668, forward strand.
CGCTTTTCTTCCCTGGTTATCCGTCAGCGTCGCATAATCCATCACCTGCAGCAGGATGTTATAGATATCATCGTGCGCTTTTTCGATCTCGTCCAGCAGAAGTACCGCGGATGGATTCTTACGAATCGCCTCCGTAAGAAGTCCGCCGTTCTCATAACCCACATAACCTGCGGATGCACCGATCAGCTTGGAAATGGTATATTTCTCGGTATACTCACTCATATCGAAACGGATCAGTTTCACGCCCATTTCAGCCGCAAGCTGCTTTGCGATCTCCGTTTTTCCGACGCCGGTGGGGCCGACAAACAGCAGACTGGCTAACGGCTTTCCATCTTCCAGAAGACCTGCTTTGGAGAACTTCACCGCATTCGTCACCTGTGAAACCGCCTCGTCCTGCCCGAAGATCCGACACTTTAATTTGTCTTCTAAATTCGCAAGGCCTTCGGCATCTTTTGTTTCCAAAGACTCCAGCGGAACACGGCAGATGCTCGTCAGCACCTTATCCACCACATCCTTATCGACTGCATTTTCTTTCTGCAGAGAGTCTTTTGATTCTGAAGTCTTCGAGTCCGGAGCTTTCGAATCCGACTTTTTCGCCTCCGAAGCTTTTGAGGCCGACTCCTTCGACGTAGCTTTTGAGGCCGATTTCTTCGTCACCGCAGCTTCTAAAGCCGGCCCCTCCATCCGCTCCGCCCCATCCTGCGGATGCAGCTTCCGGTATGCACCCGACTCATCCATGAGGTCGATGGCTTTATCCGGCAGAAACCTCTCATTGATGTATCTGGCCGCACACTCCACCATGTATTTCAGGATCTCATCGCTGTAGGTCACACCATGAAATTCTTCATATCCCCGCCTCAATCCCCGAAGGATCTCCACCGTCTCCTCCTGCCCCGGTTCCCGGATCTCCACATTCTGGAACCGGCGGACAAGGCTTTTACTCTTCTCGAAATGATTCTTATATTCTTCGAACGTCGTGGCCCCGATGAATCGGATATGACCATCCGCCAGATACGGCTTCAGCAGATTCGCGGCATCATAGGAACTCTCTCCTGTGGCGCCGGCACCATGAAGATTATGGATCTCATCGATATAAATGATGGGCTTTTCTTCTTCCGCGATCCCCTCCAAAACCTGCTTAAACCTTTTTTCAAAATCCCCCCGGTACTGGGTTCCCGCCAGCATCCCACCAAGATCCACGGCGAAGATTCTGGCTCCCTGCAGCGGTTCCGGAACTTTTCCTTCATTGATCCTGCGGGCCAGACCATAGGTGATGGCCGTTTTTCCGACTCCCGGTTCTCCGATATGCAGCGGATTGTTCTTGTCCTTCCGACAAAGGATCTGGATCGTCCGTTCCAGCTCCTCCTCACGTCCGATCAGAGGGTTTACATTTGCAAGCATATCATTGATACAGGGGGCATACTGACGCCAGCCACGGGTGGATCTTTTCTCCCGGGATTCCCGTGGATCACCGGACTCATTTTCAGAGTCAGCGTCATCATAGGCGTCATTATCCGAATCTCGATCTAAGCTTCGATCCTGATCCCGGTCCGCGTTTCGATCTAATTTCCGATTCGGGCTCCCATGCTTCCACATTTCATCGGCCTTCCTCTCACTCAGGATCACCGTCATGTTCTGAAGAAGGTCCGCCTCCGTGACAGCCTGGGTTTCAATATAGAAAACCGCATAGCTGTCCTCCAGCTGAAACAACCCATGGACGATCTGTGTCAGCTCGATCACATTTTTCTCGCTTGAAATGGCGCTTCGGTCCGCAAAAGCAAGCATAAATTCTGTTTCCTTTGAGAACGCCGGACTGATGCCTTCACCGATATAGATATAAGAATCGATAAATGACTTTAGGTCCTTTTCAAGCTGTTCGACATCTCCCCCGCATTCCTCAAATGCCTCGCTGAACACCGGGTTCTTACACAGGAAAAGCAGAACCACCTCCGGAGTGATCATCTCCAGGCCTTTCTTTTTTGCATATTTTATGGCGTCTGAAAGAACAGCCGCCGTGTCTTTTGACATATTCAAATCGTATATTCCTCCAACTTCCTCTTAGCTGTATAATTATGGCAGCCATGCCATCCCAGGTTTTTTCGGAGCGGTCCGAAGTTACATTTCAGGCTTCCTCGATCGTCATCCGAAACGGAAAACCCTGACTTCTGGCCCGGGCGGTAGCTGCATTCACCCGGGTGATCGCAATATCATAAGGGTAACTTCCGATCACAGCCCTTCCGCTTTTATGAACCGTCATCATGATCCGATTGGCCGTAACACCATCCATGTGAAATATATCCATCAGTACCGAGACAACGAATTCCATAGTCGTAAAGTCATCATTATGCATGACAACGTTATACTTCTTCGGCTCCCTGACCTTTACTTTTGTTTTCTCTTTTGCTTCTCCACTGGTACCCACGCGTTACGCCTCCACCTTTTCCTTTGTATGTAACTCATCATGTCTCATTTTCAGACCATTGTATTATAGCACACGCATTCACGGAAATTAAAGGCGAATGCACCGTGCCCAAACATTTCTTTACTGTTTCCTGCCAATTTGT
>CAMPAX010000226.1 GCA_946633495.1 uncultured Lachnospiraceae bacterium
CCTGCTGAAGAAGCAGGCTTTACAGTCAAGAAAAGAGAAAAGGAGATCCGGAAGTTCTTTGAGGAGCTCTTCCTCAGCCGTTTCGGAATGTCCGTCAGTGCAGTCGTATCCTACGCGGAGAATTCGGCTTCGGAGGAAGAGACCGGAGACTTGGGCAGTGATGCATCCGAGAAGGACGGGAATGTTGAAGAGATCAACGTAGAAGAAGGACTGTCCATCGAGTTTACGGAGGCCGGGGAGAGCGAGAAAGAGTCGGAAAAGAGAACGACAGAGAAGAAAGCGGCTATGAGAAATCCGAGAAAAAGGATGGAGACATACCGAAGAGGAGACGGAAAAAAGAAGGGCGCCGGACGTTTTTCGGATCCGGATTGTATCCTCGGACGGAATGTGGAAGGGGATGTGGTCCCCATCTCATCTCTGGATGAATCTACCCTGGGAGAGGTCTGCATTCGGGGTGAGGTGATCTCCATCGAGGAGAAGGAATTAAAGAGCGGGAATTTCCTGTTCGTCTGCTGCATCACCGACGATACCGATACCATAGCTTTCAAGGTCTTCCAGAAGCCGGAGGAAAAAGAGTATTTAAAACAGGACCTGGTGGTCGGAGGATTTTACAAGGTTAAGGGTACCGTGGGTTATGACACCTTTTCGAGAGAGGTGGCATTTGCTTCCCTGACAGGAGTCAAACCGGCGACGAATTTCCGGACGACCCGGAAAGATGAAGCACCGAAGAAAAGAGTGGAGCTGCATCTTCACACGGGTTTTTCCGAGAGTGACAGTGTGGTGGATGTGGAGAAGGCGATAAAACGTGCCATCAGCTGGGGTATGACCTCCATGGCCATCACGGATCACGGAGTTGTGCAGGCATTCCCGGTGGCAAATCATGCCATTCCGAAGGGCTCTGATTTTAAAGTGATCTACGGCGTAGAGGCAAACATCGTGGATGACATGAAGAACCTTACCCTGAACGGCCATAACGAGAAGTTTGATGAAAAACAGGAATATGTCGTATTCGATATCGAGACCACCGGTCTCTCGCTGAAGAAGTGCAAGATCATCGAGATCGGTGCGGTACGTGTAGATGCGGCCGGAAATGAGATCGGGCGTTTTTCGGAGTTCATTAACCCGGAGGAACCCATTCCCTACGAGATCACGGTTCTGACCTCCATTACCGACCAGATGGTGATGAATGCCCCTACCATTGACGTGATCCTGCCGAAGTTCCTGGAATTTGCAAAGGATGCCATTCTGGTAGCGCACAATGCCAACTTCGATACCGGATTTATTCATGAGAACTGTGATCAGCTTGGACTTGACTATCCCTTTACGGCATTGGATACCATGACCATCGCTTATGTTATGCTGCCGCAGCTGGGAAGATACAACCTGGACCGGCTCTGCAAGCATTTTGAAGTTGTCAATGCGCATCATCACCGGGCCTGCGATGACGCGGACGTAACGGCGAAGATCTTTGTACGGCTGATGAAAATGCTGCATGAGCATAACATCCATTCCGTAGAGGAACTGGACCGTTTCGGACACGAATCGGTGGATGCGGTTCATAAAGCGCATACGTTCCACGCAACGCTTCTGGTACAGAATGAGACGGGACGTGTCAACCTGTACCGGCTGATCTCGGATTCCCATATCAAGTATTTTCAGCGTGAGCCCAGGATCCCTCTCAGCCAGATCCAGAAGTACCATGAAGGTCTTCTGATGGGATCGGCATGCGAAAGAGGACAGCTGTATCAGGCGATGCTGGACGGACGGAGTGATGAAGAGATCGCCAGGATCGTCGGCTTTTATGATTATTTAGAGGTTCAGCCCATCTCTCAGCACAAGCATCTGATCGACGACAGCAAGGTTGCACAGGTACAAAGCATACAGGATCTGATCGATCTGAACAAGCGGATCATAGATCTGGGACGGGAATTTAATAAACCGGTGGTTGCCACCGGAGATGTGCATTTCCTGGATCCGGAGGATGCGGTATACCGTACCATTATCCAGGAAGGAAGCAGTATCAAGGGTGCGAAAAAGGCGGATGAGGGGCACCTCATCCCCATAGCGGAGGGTGAAAATCCACTGACCAACGAGATGCTTCGTCAGCCGCCGCTTTATTTCCATACCACAGATGAAATGTTAGCGGAGTTTTCCTATCTGGATGAGGATCTGGCGGAGGAGATCGTAATCGACAATCCGAATAAGATCGCAGACATGATCGAGAAGATCTCGCCTGTCCGGCCGGATAAATGTCCGCCTGTGATCGAGAATTCGGATAAGACGCTCAGAGAGATCTGTGAGAACCGGGCACATGAGATCTACGGTCCGGAGCTTCCGGTACAAGTGTCCAGCCGTCTGGAAAAGGAGCTGAATTCCATTATCAGCAACGGTTATTCCGTGATGTACATTATCGCGCAGAAGCTGGTGTGGAAATCCAATGCGGACGGTTATCTGGTAGGCTCCCGGGGGTCTGTAGGGTCCTCCTTTGCGGCTACCATGGCCGGTATCACCGAAGTGAACCCCCTGTCACCGCATTACATCTGTCCGGAGTGTCATTTTGTGGATTTTGATTCCGAGGAGGTGCTTGCCTTCTCGGGTATGTCCGGTTGTGATATGCCGGATCGGAACTGTCCTAACTGCGGTCACAAGCTGATCAAGGAAGGACACGATATTCCTTTTGAGACCTTCCTCGGTTTCAAGGGAGATAAGGAACCGGATATCGATCTGAACTTCTCCGGGGATTATCAGGCGAAGGCGCATGCATATATCGGAGAGATCTTCGGCGCGGATCATGCATTCCGCGCAGGAACCATCACTACCTATGCGGAAAAGACGGTGTTCGGTTATATCAAGGGCTTCTGCGAGCGTCGCGGGATCACCATGCGCACTTCGGAAATGAACCGTCTGGTACAGCACTGTCTGGGGGTAAAGCGTTCTACGGGACAGCACCCCGGCGGAATCATCGTTATGCCGGATACGGAGGAGATCTACAGCTTTACACCCATCCAGAAGCCGGCCAATGATATGACATCGGATCAGGTGACGACGCATTTTGAATATCATTCCATCGATCATAACCTGTTGAAATTCGATATTCTGGGGCATGATGATCCCACCATGATCCGGCGTCTGGAGGATCTGA
>CAMPAX010000227.1 GCA_946633495.1 uncultured Lachnospiraceae bacterium
ATGAATTGATTGATGAGGTACGTGTATGAGCGATATGAAAAAAATCGATAAACAGGAAATCGCCGCAAATACGGAAACTTTGAGATCTGAAAAGAAAGAAGGAGCCGGCGGCGGAAAGGGAAAAGACAGCTCGAAGAAGAAAAAAAGATTTCAGTTAAAGAACCCCAGGCTCTTCATGTTCATCATGGATATCGTGGTGCTTTTCCTTATTGCATTCGGTCTGTACATCGGGATCCGGTATATGATGAACCGGAAATTCCTTCAGGCGTACGAGGCCGGAGACTATCAGACAGAGCAGGAAGAGAGTCTGACGAAGCTGAATCTGGTGGAGCGGTATCTGCCCTATTATAATCTTGGAAATGTAGCTTACAAGGAAGGCGACTATACTCGTGCCATCGGCTATTACAAGCAGGCCCTGGAGATGAATCCTCCCAAGTATAAGGAGTGTCCGATCCGGATCAATCTTGCTCTGGCTATGATCAAAAAGATCGATTTTAATGATCTTACCACAGAGAAGAAGGTTCAGAACGCCATCCAGCAGCTTCGGGCTGCCAGGACCATATTGACGGCACATCAGTGTGCGGGACCTGTGGAGGATGACGGGCACAGCCCGGAGGCGGAACAACTGAAGAAGGACATAGATGACATGATCGACAAGCTGGAGAATCCGCCGGATCAGGATCAGCAGGACAATAATGATCAGAACGATCAGAATCAGGACCAGAATCAGAATCAGGACCAGAATCAGGATCAAAACCAGGACCAGGATCAGGAAAGCGAGCAGGAGAAGAAAATCCGCGAACAGCTGGAGGAACAGCAGAGGGAAGCGCTTCAGGAACGGGCTGACGAGCAGCAGAAAAAGCAGCAGTCTCAGTGGGATTCCGGCGGAGACCAGATGGATGGCGGCGGAGGAAATACTTCGAATGGTAAGAACTGGTGATATTCAGGATAAGAAGCAGCTTAGAAAAAAGATCATACTTGAAAGAAACCGATTGTCCGAAGAAGAGGTTCGCAGCCTTTCGTCCCGGATCTCGGCGGGAATAATCGGTATGCCCGAGTATCATTCCGCAGCCTCGGTGTTTTGCTATATGGCATTTCGAAATGAAGTAGATCTGTCGGAGCTTATGGTCAGTGCCCGGGCGGCCGGGAAGAAGGTATTCCTTCCCAGGATCCTGGGTGACGGCACCGATAAAAAGATGGAGTTTTATCTGTACGAGGAGGGTGACGTGCTTCCCCGGAATGAGATGGGGATAAAAGAGCCGGATCCGAAGAAGGGGTCTGCCGAGGATCTTATATCCGCGGGAGAACAGATTCTTATGATCATGCCGGGCGTTGTCTTTGACAGGGAAAGAAGAAGGCTCGGATATGGCGGAGGCTTCTACGACCGTTACCTGGCAAAATGCCGGGATTGGAACGGCGTAAAGGTTTCCACGGTGGCAGCAGCCTATGATCTCCAGGTTGTTGAAACCTCCCTGCCTGAGGAGGAGACCGACATCCGTCCGGATCATATCGTGACGGAAAGCCGGGTTATTGGCTGAATATGAAACGGTAAAAATGAAGAAGAAGTGCATTAAAAAGTGCATTAAAAAGTGCCGCGATGGAAGATCCGTCGCGGCACTTTTAAAATTAGTCTTTGCCGGGCAATCGAAAGGGACAGGAGCTGTCCGGGGAAAGTCATTCCTCGATGCACTGAACCTTGATGATATTTGTATTGCCACTGTGTCCGTCCATCAGTCCGCCGGTAAGAACCACATTGTCGCCGGGTTTCAGTCCCAGAACGCGGGTGGCTTCCCTGACGGAGTTGGAGAACATGGATTCCATGGAATCATAGATCCCGCAGAGCATCGGAGTTACACCCCAGCTCAGATTCAGCTTTCTCCATACCTTTTCGGAGGTGGTCATGCCGATGATGTCCACCGGGCAGCGGAAACGGCTGACCATTCTGGCCGTGCGTCCGGACAGTGAGTTGACGATGATGCATTTTGCATTGACATCAATGGCCATGGAGCAGGTGGAGTGAGATACGGCATCCAGATTGTTGCGGATCTCTACGTCCAGCGCCTTGAAACGCTTCTCATAGTGAATATTGGCTTCCGTGGTCTCTATCGTCTGTACCATGGTACGGAGGGCTTCTACCGGATATTTACCGGAGGCGGTTTCTCCTGAAAGCATAACGGCAGAAGTTCCGTCATAAACCGCATTTGCCACATCCGATACCTCGGCACGGGTGGGACGCGGTTTTTCGATCATGGACTCCAGCATTTCCGTGGCGGTAATGACCCGGGTGCCAAGCATGCGGCATTTTGTTATGAGGTGCTTCTGGATGGCGGGAACTTCCACGGCGGGAATCTCCACACCCAGGTCGCCGCGGGCGATCATGATTCCATCGGCGATCTCGCAGATCTCATCGATATGATCCACGCCGGAGCGGTTTTCGATCTTGGCAATGATATCCACGTCCTGTCCGCCATGTTCATTCAGGAACTGACGGAGAGACTGCACGTCCTCCTTGCAGGATACAAAGGAAGCTGCTACATATTCGATTCCCTGTTCGAGCCCGAACAAAAGGTCGGATTTATCCTGCTCGCTGAGAAATACCTGTTTTAAAACCTTGTTGGGGAAGTTCATGCTCTTCCTGTCGGAGAGAATACCGCCGGAGATACATTTGCAGACCGCATCATTTCCTTTTAATTCCGTGACCTCGAAGATCACAAGGCCGTTATTCACCAGGATCCGGTCGCCTACGGACAGATCCTCTGCCAGATGCTCATAGCTGACGGAAACACGTTCCTTGTTTCCGATGATTTCGTCCGTAGTAAAGGTGAAGGTATCGCCTTCTCCGATCTCCACCTTATGATCCAGAAAGGTTTTGATCCGGTATTCCGGGCCTTTGGTATCCAGCATGATGGCGATGGGCAGGCAGAGTTTGGTTCTTACCTTCCGGATCAGATCAAATTTCTTTTTATGCTCCTCATGGGTTCCGTGAGAAAAATTCAGGCGCGCTACGTTCAGACCGGCGCGGCAGAGTGCCGTGAGGGTCTCTTCATTTTCGCTGGCAGGGCCGATGGTTGCGATTACTTT
>CAMPAX010000228.1 GCA_946633495.1 uncultured Lachnospiraceae bacterium
CAAACGCGCTCCGGAGGGAAATAAGGGAAGCTTCGGGCATGTGCTTGTGGTTGCGGGCTCAAAGGATATGTGCGGTGCGGCATTTTTTGCGGCAGAAGCAGCGTATCGGACCGGCTGCGGGCTGGTGAAGGTGGTGACCCATGAAAGCAACCGGGCAGCCTTGCAGCAGATGCTGCCGGAGGCTATCCTGCAATGCTATGAAAGCACCTCAGACGTGCTTCGGGAAGAGGATCTGAAATGGGCAAGCGCAGTTATAATCGGTCCGGGAATCGGACAGTCAGAAATGGCTCTTAGTCTTACGAAAGATGTCCTTCTTCATGCCAAATGTCCTGTGATCGTGGATGCGGACGCCATAAATCTTCTGTCAGAGCATATGGAGCTTCTGGAAGAAACTGCCGGGCGCCGCCCGTTGATCCTGACTCCCCATATGCTTGAAATGACACGGCTGGTCGAGAAAAATCTGCATCCGGAACGGGAGGCATTGGTTCGCCTTACAAGAAACCGCCTGGATATTGCGGAGAAGACCGCGGAAGCCTATCAGGCAACCGTAGTCCTGAAGGATGCATGCACCGTGGTTACGGAGGGGAGAAGAGCGCCGGAAGGGAAGAGTGAAAGACCCGGATACCTTAATACCTCCGGAAATGAAGCCATGGCCAAGGGCGGCAGCGGAGATGTCCTGACCGGTGTGATCGCAGGCCTGATCGCACAGGGGAAGGAGCCGGAAGAAGCGGCACGGCTGGGGGTATACATTCATGGGCTTGCCGGGGATCTGGCAAAAGAACGGCTGGGTACATTCGGTGTGATGGCCCGGGACCTTATGGATGAGATACCGAAGGTGCTGCAATGCCGATCGTAAAATGAACGGAATGGACGGCAAAAACGGTAAGGGCGTCAGAGGCGGCGGGGATATCTTCTGTTGAAATCTGAGTCCGGTTCGTCTATACTATATGAGGTTATTTTCGATCAGAGTCTGCTTCTGATCATATATTTTAAGTTTTGACTGATTTGAGAAAGAAGGCGGAGTATGCAACCCGTAAAACCATATCACAGGATCGAAGCACGGATCGATCTTTCGGCTATCAGAAAGAATATTAAAACTGTGCAGGCGCTGAACCCACCGGAGGAGAAGACCCTTCTGGTCATCAAGGCGGATGCTTACGGTCACGGAGCCGTGACTCTGGCGGAGCGGCTGGGAGATCTGGCGGATTATTTCGGTGTGGCAGAGATCGATGAGGCAGTGGAGCTTCGGAAAAACGGAGTGGAAAAGCCGATCCTGATCCTCGGATATACGGATGAGACGGAGTATGAGGATCTGATCAACTACGATGTGACTCAGGCTGTCTTTGATGTGGAAAAGTGCCGTGTCCTGTCGAGGCTGGCGGAAAAAATGGGAAAGAAAGCCAGAGTTCATATCAAAGTGGATTCCGGCATGCACCGTATCGGATTTCAGGCGAATGAAGAGGGGATATCGGAAGCGGAGAAGCTGTTCTCCATGCCGGGCCTTTCGGTAGAGGGGATCTTTACACATTTTGCCAGAGCAGACGAGTATGATAAGACATCGGCGAAGGAACAGTATGAGGCGTTCTCACGGTTTGTAAATGCGCTGGAATCCAGGGGATATGATCTGGGAATCCGGCATATCGACAACAGCGCCGGAGCCATGGAGCTGCATTCAAAAGGATTTGACATGATGCGGCTGGGCATAGTAATATATGGTCTGTATCCGTCGGAGGAGGTGGATAAATCCGTGGTGATCACGCCTGCCATGCAGCTGGTAAGCCATATCACACACGTAAAGACACTTCCGGCAGGGTGCGGGATCAGTTACGGACACACGTTTGTGACGGACCGGGAGACCAGAGTAGCTACGGTGTCAGCCGGCTATGCGGACGGCTATCCGCGGGCGCAGTCCAACATCGGAAGAGTCTTGATCCGCGGACAGTACGCACCGATCCTCGGGCGGGTATGCATGGATCAGTTCATGGTGGATGTGACACACATTCCCGAAGCAGAGGTGGGAGATACCGTGACCTTGTTCGGAAGAGACGGTGAGAACAGCATTTCCGTGGAGGAAGTGGCGGAGCCTGCAGTCAGCTTTAACTATGAGCTGATATGCAACGTGGCGCATCGGGTGCCCCGGATTTATGTGGAAGAGAATGATGTGATCGGTGAAGTGAATTATCTAAGGTAACGCCTGATGATCATTTCATCGGAAATGAGAAAGACGAGACGGCAAGGTGGGCCGCCAGAATAAAAGGATACGGCCTTCTTATCAGCCGGATCACTATATATAAGGAGTTCTATGTTCAAAAAGAAAGACGAAGAACAGGTTGAGGAGGAGATATTGTCCATCGTGGAAGAGGGGCAGGATCAGGGCTTTATTCATGAGGAAGAAGCCGAAATGATCTCCAACATCCTGGACTTTGATGATAAGGACGCGCATGATATCATGACGGCCAGAAGCCGGATCTTCGCCATAGAGGCCGGGAAAACCGTGGAAGAGGCGCTCCGGTCCGGACTGGAAAGCAATTATTCGCGTTTCCCTGTCTATGAAGAGGAGATCGACAATATCCGCGGCGTCCTGCTTTTGAAGGATCTGATGGCGGCCTATCTGGCGGGACAGGGGAATGAACCCTGTGAATCGCTGATGGAGAAACCGATCTTCATTCATCCTACGTATGACATTTCCAAACTGCTTCGAAAGATGCAGAAAGAGAAAATGCATTTTGCCATCGTGGTGGATGAGTACGGACAGACAGACGGTATCGTGACCTTAGAGGATATCATAGAGGAGATCGTGGGTGCCATTCAGGACGAACACGATGATGAAGAGGCGGAGGCAAGACGTACCGCCGATTTCGGATATGTGGTGGATGGGATGATCTCTCTGAATGACCTTACGGAGGTTCTTCCGAAGATCGAACTGCCGGAGACCGAGATCGAGACGCTGAACGGTTTCCTGTTATATAAGCTCGGTCATCTTCCAAAGGAGGATGAAGAGATCGAGATCGAATACGGAGGGTATCTCTTCCGGCCGATCGAGATCAAAGATCAG
>CAMPAX010000229.1 GCA_946633495.1 uncultured Lachnospiraceae bacterium
CTCGGGTGGGCAGAACAAAGAGAAGCTTCCGGGTGGCCGGAACCACGAATATCCGCAGGACGGAAATCTCTACATCGTGCCTTGTGACCTCTGGTGTGAGGAGAATCCCTTCCGTCGGGAAGAGCTTTATTCCTGGTACATGATGGCAGAGGAAGAAGATATAGACAGCGGTCTTCGGATCAACCGAAAGGAAGAGATCGTCCGATGTAAGACGGGTGAAACCGGGCATCGGATGGTGGGCATCAGTTATCTTACAGACAGGGATTGGGAATGGCTGAAGGAAGCCATCCTGAATATGGACGGAAGTCACCGATACGATGATTTCTTCTGGGAGGAGGCGCTCTTCTCCGGCAGTCCCGATCGGATGCGGATCGCGGCAAAGACCGTGACCGGGGACGGGATCGTGGAGATCAACACCTATGAGCAGCTTCGGGATATCGACTCCGGTTCCGGCCATCTGGCATCAGAAGCGATCCGGGTGATCCGAGATCATTTCCGGGTGGACGAACGGGCCATCACAGATATCACGATGCTGAAGAAGGGCATGACCAACCGGTCATTTCTCTTCCGGATCGGGGATCGGAAATACATCATGCGGATCCCGGGGGAGGGAACAGAGCTCCTCATCAACCGAAAGGAAGAGGCGGAGGTGTTTCGGGCCATCAGCAATAAAGGATTTTGCGATGATCCGGAGCTGATCCTGCCGGAGAAAGGGTATAAGATCACCCGCTATCTGGAGGGTGTCCGCACCTGTGACGCCGGAGACGAAGAGGATCTTCGGAAATGCATGACGCTTCTTGGCAAGCTTCATTCCATGCATCTTAAGGTGGATCACACCTTTGACATCTTCGGGCAGATTGAGTTTTATGAAGGGCTCTGGGACGGGGAACCGTCCATTTATCCGGATTATGCGGATACGAAGCGGAAGGTGCTGGAATTAAAGCGTTTCATCGACAGTCAGCCGAAGGACTGGTGTCTTACCCACATCGACGCCAACTGTGACAACTTCCTCTTCTACAAGGAAGGCGGCAGTGAGGACGGTGAGGAAAGCGGTAAGGAATCGCTTCAGCTGACGGACTGGGAATATGCCGGGATGCAGGATCCCCATGTGGATATCGCCATGTTCGGGATCTATTCCATGTATGAAAAAGATGAAGTGGACCGGCTGATCGACATTTATTTCGACAGTATAGGAGCAGGGGGAGGAATCCTCACTCCGGCGGTTCGGGCGAAGATCTACTGTTACATCGCAGCCTGCGGCCTGCTCTGGAGCAACTGGTGTGAATATAAGAGAAAGTTTGGTGTGGAATTCGGTGAATACAGCCTCCGGCAGTACCGATACGCCAAGGAATATTACCGCTACGCGCGGGAGCTCATTTGAAATTCTAAGGGAATAATACCGCTACGCGGGAGCTCATTTGATATTGAAAGGGGTAAATAAAGTGAGTAGTCAGAAAGATCAAAAGCAGACAAAGAGTGCACCGGCCGAGAAGAAGCTGGGAAGCACCATGGAAGCCAAGGGCGGCCTTCGCAGGATCGATCCCTGGACCACAGTGGTTCCGTTCATCGCCATTGCCGTGCTGTGTGTGTTCTTCTTCACGACACCGGAGGGTTCCACGGAGGTGATCAACAAGGTTCGTGGATTCCTGGGAGATTCCTTCGGTTCCTACTACCTGATCATCGGTCTCGGCGTTCTGATCGTATCGCTTTGGATCTCCTACTCCCGGATCGGTAAGATCCGTCTGGGCGGACAGGATTCCAAGCCGAAATTCAAGTTCTGGAAATGGGGTGCCATGGTATTCACCTGCGGTCTGGCAGCGGATATCCTGTTCTACTCTTTCTGCGAATGGATCTATTATTCTCAGGAATCTCACGTTCAGGATCTGGGCAGCACACAGGAATGGGCGCAGACCTTCACCCTGTTCCACTGGGGACCGATCCCCTGGGCGTTCTATGCAGTGCTGGCGGCTGCATTTGGCTTCATGCTGCATGTTCGCGGCAAGAAGAAGCAGAAATACTCGGAAGCCTGCCGTCCGATCCTCGGAAAATACACGGACAAGGCGCCCGGCAAGATCATCGACGTGCTTGCAGTTGTAGCTCTGATCGCAGGAACCGCAACCACATTCTCCGTGGCAACACCGCTTCTTACCGAAGCGCTGTCCGATCTCTTCGGGATCGAAAGTTCGAAATACATCACCATCGGTATCCTGCTGCTGACCTGCTGCCTCTACACTTTCTCGGTTATGAGGGGTCTGAAGGGTATCTCCATCTCGGCGCAGCTCTGCATGTATTTCTTCATTTTCCTGCTTGCATATGTCTTCTTCTTCGGAGGACAGACTCGTTATATCGTAGAGACCGGTGTACAGTCCCTTGGAAATATGGTACAGAATTTCTTCGGCCTGTCTACCTATACGGACGCCTTGCGGGAGAATAATTTCCCACAAAACTGGACGATCTTCTACTGGGCTTACTGGATGGTATGGTGCGTAGCTTCTCCGTTCTTCATGGGCAGCATCAGCAAGGGCCGTACTGTAAAGCAGGTCATCATGGGAACCTATGCCTTCGGTCTGCTCAGCACATTTGTATCCTTCATCATCCTCGGAAACTTCGGTATGGGACAGCAGCTGACAGGCAAATTCGATGCCATCGGGCTCTACACGACTTGCGAGAACCTGTATCAGACCGTTATAGCCATCATCCACACGCTGCCGATCCCGCAGATCGTACTGATCGTGCTGATCATTTCCATGATCGCATTCTATTCTACCAGTTTCGACAGTATTACGCTGGTGGCATCACAGTACAGCTACAAGGAATTTGAGGGCGATGAGGAGCCCAGCAAAAAGGCTCGTCTCTTCTGGGCGCTGCTGCTGATCCTGCTCCCCATCGGACTGATCTTCAGTGACAGCTCCATGGCGAACATGCAGTCTGTAAGTATCATTGCGGCGTTCCCCATCGCACTGGTCATCATATTGATCATAGCGGCCTTCATCAAGGATGCAAAGAAATACGCAAATGAGATCCACCTTCCTGAGTAGGGGGTGG
>CAMPAX010000230.1 GCA_946633495.1 uncultured Lachnospiraceae bacterium
ACGGGGCAGAACTGGGAATCGTACCGGGGCTGCAAGGACCTGCCCCGATCATCGCGGTCATAAGCGCCGAAGGCGCGACGGACGTGCAAAGCACGGACGGGCCGCGATCGACGGGGCAGAACTGGGAATCGTACCGGGGCTGCAAGGACCTGCCCCGATCATCGCTCCCCCGGTCCCCTGTGTTCTTCTTGCCGAATCCTCCAAATCATGATAAAATACCACATGATTTTCCAATTTATCAAACTCTGAAAGGATTCGATCCATGAAGAAGAAACTTCTATGCAGTCTGCTTCTGCTTATCATGGTAACAGGTCTGCTGTCCGGCTGCGGCAGCACAAAGGAAAGCCGCTATCAGGATTATATTCGTTCACTGATAACGGCAAACTATTTGGGGACCTCAGATGAATATATCAAAACCACCGGCGCAAATCAGGCAGACGCTGAAGCTCTGTATCTGCAAAATGCGAACCGGCTGGCCAACAATCTGAATGCCTACTATGGTCTGTCCATTTCCAGCGATACGGAGCTTGCGCCCCGCATGGATGAGGTGGCAAAACAGATTTACGGAAAGATCCGGTTTGACATCGCTCCCACAAGAATGGACAACGGGATCTACTATGTGGATGTCACGATCTACCCCATCAACATTCTGAACGACACCCATGACTATGTAAAAGACTATGTAGAGCTCTTCAATCAGAAGGTGGCGGCAGGAGATTACAACGACGTCACAAAAGAAGAATACCGCCACGAATTTGCCCTCGGGATCATCAGTATCCTGGAGGAAGGCGCAAAAAAGGTATCCTATCAGGAACCCCGGACCGTAACCGTCCGGATCATTGAAGGAAAGGATACCTATTACATCTCGGATGATGATTTCCGAAAGATCGACGCCGAAGTGATCGCCACACTGTCGGAGGAGAATCAGGAGCAGGATGATCCGGAGGAAACCCCGGGAACCACGGAGCAATCCTGGGGCTAACCCGGTAATTTCACCGCCTTCCGGAAAACATTTCTCCCACCCTTTATCTTCACCTGAAAAAAGACCACATACGCGGCAGCTTTCTCCCTGACGTACGTGGTCTTTTTTTCCGTTTCGGAATTTGTTATCTGTAAATCTATCCGGATCCTTCTCCGGATCTTTTTCCGGAGTCTTTCGCCTCACGGAACCTTTTATTCCACGGTTACCGATTTTGCCAGGTTTCTCGGCTTATCCACATCCAGTCCCCTTGCATCTGAAGTATAGTATGCGATCAGCTGCAATACCGCTGCGGTCGAAAATACCGAGAAGGTCGGATCCTCTGCAGGGATCCGGATCTGACGGTCGCAGACGGAATCATCCGGCTTTTCCGCATCGGCACTGATCAGGATCACATATGCACCGCGGCTCTTCACCTCTTTCATATTGGAAATGGTCTTCGGATAGATCGAAAGATCCGTGGCGATGGCGATCACCGGTACATTTTCGGAGATCAGCGCGATGGTCCCGTGCTTCAATTCTCCGGCCGCATAAGCTTCCGCATGGATATAGGAGATCTCCTTCAGCTTCAGGGAAGCCTCCAGGCTCATGGTATAATCGATTCCGCGTCCGATATAGAACACATCCTGTGCCATCTTGATATGATTTGCGATGCGCTTGATGTTATTTGCATCCTCCAGCGTCTTCTCGATCAGTTTTCCTGCTCCGGAAAGCTTCTCGATAAATGCCTTTGTCTCTTCCTCGGACAGGATTCCCTTTACGAAGCCCATCCGTGCCGCCAGAAGATACATGGCAGAGATCTGTACGGTATACGCCTTGGTACTTGCCACTGCAATCTCCGGACCTGCATGGGTATAAAGCACATAATCACTTTCACGTGCGATGGTGGAGCCCTTAACATTTACGATGGAAATGGTCCGGGACCCCTTGCTCTTTGCGATCTTCATGGCTTCCAACGTGTCCGTGGTTTCTCCGGACTGGGACAGGATCACCGTCAGAGCCCTATCGTCGATGATGGGATCCTTGTAACGGAACTCGGATGCGATCTCCACCTGAACCGGGATACGAAGACGGCTCTCGATCACCTTTGCACCCACCATGCCGGCATGCATGGCCGTTCCGCAGGCAACCACAACCACCCGCTCCACATTTTTCAGAACCTCATCCGGAATCCCGTCCTCTGTGAAGTCCGGCATACCGTCCTTAACCCGGGGCATGATGGTCCGCTCCAGCGCTTCCGGCTGCTCATAGATTTCTTTCAGCATGAAATGCGGATATCCGCCTTTCTGTGCGGCATTGATATCCCAATCCACGGTCAGGATCTCCGGGGTCACCTTGTTCCCTTTCATATCCTCCACGCGGATGGAATCCTTGGTCATGGTCAGGATGTGGTACTCCGGAACCACGAAATACTTCCTGGAATACGGGATCAGCGCTGTCAGATCCGATGCGATGATGGTTCCCTGATCAAAAACAGCTGCCACCAGCGGACTGACATTTCGAACGCAGTAGATCAGATCCGGATGGTCATTGAACATGATGCAGAGTGCAAATGTACCGGCTAAAAGCTTCACGGTCTTACGGATCGCCGCGATGGGATCACCCTCGTAGATCTTATCCAGCAGTGCTGCCACGACCTCGGTATCTGTCTCGGATTTCAGCTTCTCTGAGAGTCCGTATTCTACCGTGAGCTCGCGGTAATTCTCGATGATACCGTTGTGGATCAGCGTAACGGAACCACAGTTATGGGGATGGGCATTTGCCTCGGTCACGCCGCCGTGGGTCGCCCAGCGGGTATGTCCGATGCCGCAGGTCCCATTGGTATCCATGTCCTTTGCAGCCTCTCGAAGATCCGCTACATGTCCGGTCTTCTTCTTCAGAAGGAGTCCCTTCTCATCATCCAGAACTGCGATACCTGCACTGTCATAGCCGCGGTACTCCAGCTGCTCCAGGCCGCTGATCAATATATCCTTTGCGGGGAGATCCCCTGTAAATCCAACAATTCCACACATAATAATATTCTCCTTTTCGTAATATACCGAGTGATCGCTGC
>CAMPAX010000231.1 GCA_946633495.1 uncultured Lachnospiraceae bacterium
AAAACTGAAAAAAGAAAGGAAATATGGTGCGTTTCTGTAAGGCATCATAGACAGGATCATGAAGAATAAAAAGAAAGCGCTGGTGGTTTTCAGCGGCGGGCAGGATTCCACAACCTGTCTTCTCTATGCGCTGAACCATTATGAGGAGGCGGAAGCCATCTCCTTCGATTACGGACAAAGACATAAGAAAGAGCTGGAATGTGCTGCGGCCATCGCAGAGAAGCTGCAGGTAAAGCATACCATCCTGAATCTACAGGAGTTGAATCAGCTGGCACCGAACTCCCTGACCCGGGCGGACATCCCGGTGGATACGGACGCGCCGAAGGATGGTCCCCCGAATTCCTTCGTGGAGGGACGGAACCTGCTTTTTCTCACATATGCGGCCATTTACGCGAAGACCCATGGGATCACGGACATTCTGACGGGAGTCTCCCAAAGCGATTTCTCCGGTTATCCGGACTGCAGGGATATCTTCATCAAATCCCTGAATACGACCTTGAATCTGGCCATGGAGTATGAATTCGATATCATCACGCCCCTTATGTGGATCGACAAAGAAGAAACCTGGGCACTGGCGGATGAGCTGGGAGGCTTCGAGCTGGTGCGGGATATGACACTGACATGTTACAACGGAATCATCGGCGAGGGCTGCGGAAACTGCCCGGCATGCAAATTACGGAAGAGAGGATATGAGAATTATGTCGCAAAAAAATATGATCTTCATCGTGAATCCTAAGGCTGGAAAGAATATTCTGAAGACGAAAATGGTGGAGGTCGTGGATGAGTTCTCCCGCGCCGGCTATCATGTAGAGGTTTATACCACCAAGTCCGCAGAGGATGCAGAGCAGCATATCTACGATGTGGGAGATCTGCATGATCTGATCGTGATCTCCGGTGGTGACGGTTCCATGGACAACGCAGTGACAGGCGTTATGCGGCTTGCGGAACGGACAGACAAGGTACCTCCGCTGGGCTACATTCCCTGCGGTTCCACAAATGACTATGCTAAGAGCCTTTGCATCAGCCGGGATCCTTTGGAGGCGGCACGTCAGATCGTTCGCGGCAAAGTCTGCCCCGTGGATGTGGGAAGACTCGGGAAAAGGGTATTTGTCTATGTGGCAGCCTTCGGAATCTTTACGGAGGTATCCTACGCTACGCCGCGGAAACTGAAGGCCAGGCTGGGCCATGCGGCTTATATCCTCGAGGGAGCAAAATCCCTTACCAGCGTAAAGACCTACCGCCTGAAGGCTTCCTTCGACGGAAGGATCATCAAAGGAGATTTTATCTACGGACAGGTGACGAATTCCCGGTCGGTGGGCGGTTTCCGTATCGTAGGTCTTCGGGATATGTCCTTCCATGACGGAGAGTTTGAGTGCGTGTTTATCCGGAAGCCCAAGAACCCCATAGAACTGGAGCGGATCCTGCAGGCGGTTGTGACGAATAAACAGGTGGAGGATTATATCGTCTATGAGCGCGCAAAATGTGTAAAGGTGGAAGGGATCGAAGAGATTCCGTGGACGGTGGACGGAGAATTTGCAGGGGATTTCAAGCAGGCAAAGGTAGATAATCTGCATAATGCAGTGAAGCTGGTGCTGGGAGACCTCACCACTTACGGCAATCCGGATACGGAGAAGCTGGTACCGGCAGGCGTGAAGAAAGCGCCGCTTCTTTCACGGTAATATCCGGCTTCGTATTTTGCCGGACCGGGAAGCCCTGAGAAATCGGATATGGAAAAAACCCTATTTTGTTAGTGGAGAGTGAATGCATGGATAATCTTTTGGAACTTCGGATGACGGAATATGATGATGTGATCGGAAATTACAGGGACATGGAACCGGTGGTTGTTTCGCTTCTTCAAGAGGAATTAAATAACGCCGGGATCCGTGTGATGCAGGTGGCGCATCGGATCAAGACACGGGAGTCCGTGGCGGAAAAAATGGAGCGCAAACCGGATAAATACACGAGCCCGAAAAAAATGACGGATCTTCTGGGGGTTCGGATCATTTGTTATTTCAATGATCAGGTGGATCAGATCGCTGAGATCGTCCGGGAGAAGCTGGTGGTGGATCCGGAGAACTCCGTGGATAAGCGAAAACTTCTGGATCCCACAGCTTTCGGATATCTTTCGCTGCATTTTATCTGCACGCTTCCGAAGGATTCCTGGTATCCTGAGGAAATCTGTGATCTGAAATTCGAGATTCAGATCCGGACGGTTCTGCAGCATACCTGGGCTGAGATCGAACATGATCTTGGGTATAAGACCGAATTCGGTATTCCCAGAGATCTTCGCCGAAGCTTCTCCAGAGTGGCGGGGCTTTTGGAGGTGGCGGATGACGCATTCCTCAGGATCCGTGCCTCCATCAAAGAATATGACAGAGATGTACGTGACAAGATCACAAATGATAAAGCCGGAGATATGCCTCTGGATCTGGTGACCCTTCGGGCATATATCGAACTCAGCAAGACCATGCAGAGTCTCATCCATGATATCGCGGCGATCTCAAATTCCACTGTGATCGAGACTTCACCGGAACAGTATCTGCGCAATCTGGAATTCTTCAATATACACACGCTGGGAGAATTAAGCAGATTCGTGCATGAAGGATATGAGTCGGCGGTAAAATTCGCCAAAAAGTCGCTGGGTGATATTCAACTGGACGAGGTGTCTTCCATCATCGGCCTTTATTATCTCTGCCGCGCGCGGTTAGTCCAGGGGGATTATAATGAGAGACAGCTGATGGTGTATTACATGATGGGAGAGGCTACGGAAAACAAAGCAAGACGGCAGACGAGAATGATCCTTCAGAGCAGGGACAGCTGGAGAAAAGAAGAAAAAAACAAGGATTAAGAGTCCTCTAAAATGATATACGGGATGACCTGATGTGGAGAGTTCCACCCGGTGGCTGAGAGTTGATGGCTGCCGGGTGGATTTTGATTTTCGGCAGATGATTTTCGGCAGATGATTTTCGGC
>CAMPAX010000232.1 GCA_946633495.1 uncultured Lachnospiraceae bacterium
AGCACAATGCAGATTACAGCTACTTGTTATGCTTGCAATAAGAAACGGGGGAATATGTTCACCCGCTTCCTCTGCTGTCTTCCTTTTCTTCGATGCCGATCTGCTGGCCTTTGCAAAACCGAGCATAAATTTGCTTTCCCTGGGATTTTTCAGAGTTGCTTTCAGAGCATCTGCCACAACCCGTTCCACGCCCTTCGTCATGTACTCCTGAATATCGAAATCATCCTTCATTCAGTTCACACGTAATCCAATGATCCGTTGATGATTGGATTCTCCTTTCTCCCGGATTCTGCCGGGTAATTCCTCTCATGGAAAACCAATGCGTCTTATCATTTACATGTGTCGTTTTTATCTCCTCTTCTTCTGCAAAAGCCGAAGAAGCCATCGATCCGCAAGCGACAGGATCCATCCACACAGGATCGTTAAGATATAAGTCAGTGCCAGATACCATACATCCGCCATTCTCCCATTCACTCCTCCCGGCAGACACCGTCGGAATACCTCGTGGATCAGGAAGATTTCATAGCTCATGCCGCCAAGAAATCCAAGAACCGGATTATGAAATTCGATCACAAGATTCAGGAGAAGCAGTACGAACACAAACAGTGCACAAAGGACCGTCTGTACCAGAAGCGTGACCGCCTTCTCAGGATATCCCGGATGTCCGTTCCATTCCCGGTAATATCCGAACTTTCCCTCAATAAACTGCTCAAACAGGTACCATCCGATGGTTAAGATCAATGCCAACGGAAAGATCACCTTCCACCGTCTTACAAGAAAGTGCTTCAGTCTCTCCTCGTACTTTGCAAACAGGATTCCCATAAGAAAAACCAGCGTACTGTTATACCACCACTCCCCCATAAACCAGTGACCGCCGACCTTTGATTTGTCATGGCCGAGGAGAAGCGCCACCGTCACCAGCAGCAGCGTGAATATGGCCAGCTTACCTATGGCTGCCCGTTCCGAACGGGACCATTTAAAGCATACATAAAATGCGGCATACAGGAAGATCAGCTCCACCACGAACCATGCGTTATTGTTCATCAGCGTAAATCCCGTAAGTGATGTTATGACATCCACCGGACCGCTGATCCTTCCCTCGGATGCGAAAAGGATATAAATGATATTGGTCAGTAAAAACGGGATCAGAACCGTCAGAAGCCGTTTTCTGAAAAAACCATCTAAATATCTTTCTTTTGTCTTGTAACTCTTAAAGAGTCCGAATCCTGAGAAGAAAAAGAAAACCGCCGTAAAAAGGATTCCGAAATGATTCCACAGCGTTACCGGTCCCTTATTCACACCGCCGTAATTTGTGATGGTTTGTACCATATGATGCAGTATCACCATCAGGGCAGCAAAGATCTGCAATGCTTTTCCCTGTTCCACACTCCAGGCGCCCTGTGCGCTGCCGTTTCTTCTTGAAGATGCCTCCGCAAATAGAAGGATAAAAAAGCTGATTGGGAATAACATGAGTAGAAATTCTGACATACGCTTCTCCCCGAATCCGGATCTTCCCGCCATAGCAGATCCGGCGTTTCATACTAATTGTCTGCCCGGATGAACCGGGAAAGGGCGGAATCCGTAAAAATCTCCCGGTCTGATCATGAAAAGAAGGATCATTTTTCCGGTTTGGAGCAGCCATCTTCGTTTAAAAAGAGATACAGGAGTCTGTACAGCTCCCGGGCATCTTCCTCGCTCATGGGAAGCCCCTCTTTTGCAAGTTTCATCGGAATATCCTTGCACTGCTCTTTCAGCTTTTCTCCCTCATCGGTGATGCGGATGACCGTTACACGTTCATCTTCACTGGACCTTTTTCTGGAGATATATCCCTCCTTCTCCAGCCGTTTCAACAGCGGAGTAAGGGTTCCTGCATCCAGATGGAGAATACTTCCCAGCTGTCCTACATTCAAAGCTTCATGTTCCCAAAGCGCCATAAGCACCACATACTGTGTATAGGTAAGCCCCAGGGGCTTCAGGTGCGGCGTATATCTTCCTATGATCTTCCGGCTGCATGCATATAACGGAAAACAGATCTGATTCTTCAGTAAAAGCTGTTCATATTCCTGTGCCATGGTATTCTCCCGTTTCGTCTAAAGTTATTATCGGAATCACAAAATGCTCCGATCATCGCTTGCATTTTATAACATTATATTTTGCAAAATGAATTTTTGTCAAGTGTAAACTTCATTTTTATTTCGATATATAGCAAATAATTTTTGTTGCAAAATTGGAAATGATATACTATTATGTGTGTGACGTAGAAAAAACACAGCGGAACGATCGTAAACGATCTGAAAGGAGAAGCCGCGGATTGAGAAGAAAAATACAGAGGAATCATGATAATGATATCCTGATCAAACGATATGGAAGTGATATTCTGGACTCGGAAGAATTTGAGGTTGCACTGGCACAGACGCATCATCACCGTTCTTCTGTCGGTGATCACTCCATTCACACGGCAAGAGCAGGACTTACAATGTGCAGTCTGATCAACAAAGCCGGGATCCACATTGACCTGAGGAAGGTGGTTCGGATATCATTGCTCCATGATCTTGGGATGCTGGGACGGGATGTTCGGTACAGAAATAACAACGAATGTCGGCATCTTCACCCCGCCAACTCAGCCGAGACAGCCAGGAAGCTCTGGACGGATATGGATCCGAAAAGCGAGCGGGCCATCATGAGCCATATGTGGCCGCTTTCCGATATGCGTCCGAATTCCAGGGAAGCCGTTATCCTTTGTCTGGCAGACAAGGTGACAGCCATCGGCGACCGGTGCAATCCGAAGAGCCGGAAGATCGTATCTTCGATTCTCGGATAATTCGGAAAAAATCTGAAATAAGAAAAACGAAAGCAATATAAAAAATACCTCGGGAAAAGCTCCCGAGGTATTTTTTATATGCATCAGCCAATTGTAAAAGAACAGCCAT
>CAMPAX010000233.1 GCA_946633495.1 uncultured Lachnospiraceae bacterium
AAATGAATGGCCCCGTTCGACATAGCGCTCCTCCTGAATCATTGTGATCACTCTTTCATGACCGGACTGATACCGTTCTTTGTCCTGATGTTGATTATATCTTATCCGGAAGATTACTAATATAGGAATCATATCAATTTTATCTTTTTCCTTACCCAAATCGAGCCGGAAGAAGCGCCCGTTACCGATCATTTTTTCTTTTTTCGCCTCGTGCCCTTCGCACCGATATAATTCGTCGTATGAGCTCTCTTTCGGTCTCCGGAAACGCTTTTCATCCTGCGTACTGCTTTCTTTATGCGGACCGTATTCTTCCTCTTCGGATCCGTTCTTTTGCCGGGCCTTGGGGCAGCATCTTTGCTTCCCGTACTGCTTCCGGATTCCTCCGCTGCCGGGTCGAAGATCGTATAATCCCGTTCAAAGATCAGGTCCGTCATCTGCTTCTTTAACTGTTCTTCAGGGATATGCTCTTTCAGGTATTCCCTGAGGAACGCCCTGCTCTTCTGCCGGTATTTCGGACATCCGTTCCTGTCCAGAAGCTGGTGCAGTTCCCTCTTCCACATCAGCGTGAGCTGCTCCGAAAGACTTGCCTTCGGGTTGTCATCCGCCCCCCGGTCCATTTCCACGCCGTCTTCCGTCACCACAAGGATCCCCCAATGCTCGGGAACATGCTCCACCACATGCTTTCTGTGGCTTTTTCCCACCACGATATAACAGAAGTCACAGAACCGGTCATAATCCCTGATCTGGCTCTTCAGCCTCACGTAGGAATCCGCATCGGATTTGATCTCAAATCCAACAAAATAACCATCCAGGACTCCCAGCACATCAGCGCGGGAACCCCGGATGGTTTTTTCTTCCAATATTCGGATCTTGCCGAAGTTCTCATCCAGATAATCGAACAGCGGCT
The DNA here is from genome assembly GCA_946633495.1 of uncultured Lachnospiraceae bacterium. Taxonomy (GTDB): domain Bacteria; phylum Bacillota; class Clostridia; order Lachnospirales; family Lachnospiraceae; genus Eubacterium_Q. The sequence continues at coordinate 908 of CAMPAX010000233.1, forward strand.
CTCTCATCTCCTGATCCAGCAAAGCTTATTCCTCAACAAGATAGGGCTTCAGAGCGGTCATGATCTCATCGATCTCGGAATCATTTGCATAAATGTTCAGATCGATGGGCTTGGAGATATCCAGACTGAAGATACCCATGATGGACTTTGCATCGATCACGTAACGTCCTGCAACCAGATCGAAATCTGCCGGGAAGCCGCTGATATCATTTACAAATGCCTTTACCTTATCGATGGAACTAAGAGATACTTTTACTGATGTCATGATTTGAACCCTCCAATGAATAATTTAATGAATGATCTGCAGAATCATTTGAGAAATGCATGCGCCCGCGCCTAAGTCCCGCCGGCACAATCAAATTGTCACGAAAAAAACGTGAGAAATCTTTCTCTCTGTGTTATCATATCACATGGCACCGGAAATGAAAAGCGAAAAAGAAACGGGAATAAGAAAAATGCACGACCCATTAACTGAAATTCTCACAGGGAAAAAGGTATATATCCTGACCCTCGGCTGCAAGGTAAATCAGTATGAATCCGACGCCATGTACGAGGCGTTTTTTGCTGCGGGTGCAGTGCGGGGAGCCGAGGAGAAAGCCGACATCTGTATCATAAATACCTGCTCTGTCACCAATATCGCAGATCGAAAATCCCGCCAGATGATCGGGAAGCTCCGAAAAGAGAATCCGAATGCACTGATCGTGGCCACGGGATGTTATGTTCAGGCCGTTGCAAACCGCAGCATGAAAGACCAGGACGCACGCGCTCTACCTGCCGGAAATTCTTTCGACAGGAGTGTTCCGGCTTCTGACCGGATCGACGCGGATCTCATCGTGGGGAACAACCGCAAACGTGACATTGTGCGTCTTACGGCCGCTGCTCTGTCCGGAAGTGACATTTCGGACAATCTGGTGGATATCGCAAAGGATCCGGAATTCGAGGATCTGAGGATCCGTATGCCCGAGACCCATACACGTGCATATCTGAAGATCCAGGACGGCTGCAATATGTTCTGTGCCTACTGCATCATTCCTTACGTCCGGGGACGCATCCGAAATAAAGAGATCGGCGCGATCCTTGAGGAAGTAAGTACGTTGGCCGCCTCCGGTGTAAAGGAGATCGTGCTGACGGGGATCAACCTTTCCTCCTTTGGTGATGTGGGAGAGCTTTCTCTTGCGGATTGTGTCTCACGGATCCATGCGATCCCGGGCATCGAGCGAATCCGTCTCGGATCCCTGGAGCCCCGGGTGATCACCGATACATTTCTTCAAAGAATCAGTAAACTTCCGAAGGTCTGTCCTCATTTCCACCTGTCCCTGCAAAGCGGCTGTGATACGGTCCTGAAAAGGATGAACCGGCACTATACCGTAGCTGACATCGAATCCATCATCGCCCGGTTACGCAGTTTCTATCACCGCCCCGCCCTGACTGCGGATATCATCGTGGGATTCCCGGGTGAGACCGAGGAAGAATTCTTAACCACCTGCCGGACCGTGGAGCGAATCGGTCTTTATGAAGCGCATGTTTTTCCGTTCTCAAGACGGAAAGGAACCGTCGCCGACCGCATGGAAGGACAGCTGACCGAGGCGATAAAAAAGGACCGGGTCCGGAGGCTGATGGAGCTTGTCTTGCGCCAGAAAGCCGCCTATTATGCCTCCTTCGAATCGGAACCGCAGAATGTTCTGATCGAAGAGATCGTAGATACCCCTTCCGGCAAATGCTACCGCGGGCATACCGAGCGGTATCTCCTGGTGGATATTCCCTGCAGTCAGCTTGGAGAGAAGGAGCCGAAAGAGGAACGGATCAACACTTTTCTGGAGATCCAAAAAAAATAAAAAAAATGCTTGCATTCCCTGTTTCATTCTGATATACTAACGAAGTCGTCAGGACATGTGGTCCGTTGGTCAAGCGGCTAAGACGCCGCCCTCTCACGGCGGAAACAGGGGTTCGATT
>CAMPAX010000234.1 GCA_946633495.1 uncultured Lachnospiraceae bacterium
ATGCTGTCCACCGGCGTCACTTTGTACCCCTTCACCTGTAAAGCGTCCTGAATCCTGCGAACATTTTCCGGATTCGCAGGTTCATGCAAACCTCCGATCACCAGCTCTGTTACCGGAAGCTGTCCGACAACAGTCACCCCGTCTTCTCTGTGACCGGCAGACCCCTGAAAACCATATACAACATTCTGATTCTTCAGTTCCCTGCTGCAGAAATCCGTATCCATGTTATTTCCAACAAGCACCAGAAGGTCAGTATCAACCTTCGCCAAAACCGGCAGAAGCGCCACCTGCTGCTGTCCCTGCATGACTGAAAAAACGATGTCATAATGGGCATTGTCAGCCTCACAGATCACACGAGGACGATCCACCGTTGTCTTCCTTTGCAGGTAATGACGGATCACCAATCCATTCTTCTTTAGTTCCTCATAAGTCGATCTGGCCACTACCGCAACATCATTTCCTGCCTTGCATAAGTAATGCACCATAAGGGATCCAATCGCCCCTACTCCGAATACCAACACTCTCATTTTGATTTTCTCTCCTTCAACACGAACGGTCTGAAAAGATCCGCCCCCATAATCTTCACATCAACCTTATCTGCCGCCTCCTCCAATCTTCTGACTTCACCCTTTGTCAGCCTGATCTTCGTCGCCTGAGCCAGTTCCTCAACCTGTTCAGGTTTTCGACAGCCGCACATCGGGACTACATCCTTTGTGGAGCAGAAGGCCATGGCGACCTGCGGAACCTTTATGTCATGGCGTTCGGCGACCTTGATCATAACCCTGTAAAGAGCTTTCATCTTTCGAATCTTTCGACTGAATATTCTTTTGATCAACGATTTCTTTTTGATCCGCGGATCCACCAGCAGTCCCTCTTCCAGTACAGCCCACCCCCAAAACAGGATGTCATTTTCTTTGCACCACTGAAGGAGCCCATTCTTCTCCCATTCCCTGCAGATAACGCTGTAATGATTCTGAACGCCATATAGTGGGATTCCCGCCTGATCAAGAATTATCTTCGACCTTATACATTCTTCCAATGTGAAATTGGATACCCCTACATGCCTGATCTTTCCTTCTTTGTAAAGAATGGCAATCTCCCTCAGATGATCCTCTATATCCGTCGGAAGATGTAACCAGTAAACATCTACATAATCCCTCTTGAAATCCCTGAGGTCCTTCATCAGAGACTTCCTGACACACCCCGGCTTATAATGCGTAAACGGCGTATACTTTGCAGAAAGGAAGATGTCTTTTGTTCCAAATTCTCCGATCATCTTTTCCGCTTTTCCGAGTCCATAATCCCGGGCAAGATCATAAATACAGATATCCTGCTCTTTTGCCGTTTTCATAGCGTTCCTGATCACTTCATCTTCAACATAGCTGCCTCGCATGGCTTTTCCATAAAGCTTTCCGCCCCAGGCGTTTGTACCTATGACCGCTGCTGGTTTCATAATATCCATGATGATTATTACTCCTTCATCTTTTTCTAATTCCTTCTTCCGCCTCTCATTCTATTAAGCTGATCTGCTATCCCTTTACCCTGCGAAGATAAAAATCACAGTGATCCGATTCTTTCCCGATCGTACCGGTTCTTTCAAATTTCAGCCCCGGAAGGTTGCCATACATACGCTCATCATTTTCACAGTAAATCTTTGTCAATTCCGGACATCCAAGTTCGCTGAAATACCGGAAATACGGACATGCAAGTATATCCATTCGATATTCTCCCTTCGTTTTGGGATAGAATCTATTTTTAAATCCACACTTTGGTCCGAATTTCTTTTTTGTCATAGGATCCCATACTTTTACAAAAAGACTCGCCAACCCCGGTAATTTCATACATTTTGCCAATGTGGGCTGTGCCTTAGCGCATAGATTTATGGCTGCATTCTCTATAACGCTATACGCCAGATCATTCCCGCATTTTCTCTTCACCGTTAAATACACCGCGGCAGCCGGGAAAATACTGTTGGTATGTGACTGTACACCCTTCGGCAAATCACCATATTTATTTAAAATTGCATTCAGTTTTTTCGTGGCAACCTTCCACAGATAATCGCTTTGTTCCTTCGGCACAACCTTATCCAATTCGTCCTTGATAAATGCTTTCTTCTTCATCAACTTCCCGGCTGTTTTCATAGTCGTAAACTCCCTCTTTACAAATCCATCATTTTGAACTGTCGTTTTCTAATGCTTCTACCGAACTCCGACAACACAGAACAGATTATCCTTCTTTGATATGCGAATTCCCCTGAATCCTGCATTCTCCATAAATAAACCTATTTCCTCTGCTGTATGGCGCTTCATGCAGGGAACCTTCTTCTCCCAGTCGATCTTCGGATCTCCGTAGTTATTGATCACCACGAACTGTCCGCCGGGTTTCACGATCCGGTACACCTCAGAGATGTTGCTTTCCACATCCGGCCAAAAAAATACTGTTTCAAATGCCGTCACCAGATCGAGACGTTCATCCTTAAAAGGCATCTTCTCTACACTGCCCTTCAGGATCTTCACCCTCTTTCCAAGCTCATCCTTATTTACCTTCTTCGCCTTTCTGACGCTTTCCTCAGAGATATCCAGTCCGACGATCTTGCCCTTCGGAAGCTTCTGCAGCATACGTTTTATGTTGTAGCCACCACCGCAGCCGATATCCAGTACATTTCCCTGTGCCGGGAATTCAAACTGTGTAAAACTCCACTCCGCCATAGGCAGGTGTTCCTTATCCATGGTCGTAAGCATCATCCGTCCCAGCAGTCCCTGAGGATTTCCAAAATTATCCGAGAAGGATCTCTTCCTTTTCTTCACCTGTTTTTCTCCTTCACCATCTTTCTTTTTCTTATATCCGCAGTCGCAGTATG
>CAMPAX010000235.1 GCA_946633495.1 uncultured Lachnospiraceae bacterium
GACCGAGCGCGCAGGAAGCAGGAGAGAAGATCGCTGTATATAAAATGCCATGAATCTATAAAAAACCGCAGAGCCTGGCCCTGCGGTTTTATTATGATCGGTTGTTTTTCGTGGATATAAAGATCAAAGAGGGCATCAGGATAACCGCGTCTCCTGCATCCATTTCAGAGAATTGGCGTAGGCTTCTTCTTCCTGAGTATAATCCCCCTCCAGGAGACGGAAGGAAGGATCCCTGGTAAGGATCAGGTTCTTCACCAGCTCCCTGCAGAGGAAGGGGTTTCGAACCAAAAGGGGCCCCACCGTATAGGTTCCTGTAAAATGGTTTTTCGTGACTCCTTCCATCCGGTCATCGGAAGTAAGGAACGGTTTTTCGTGATTCTCCACCGTGACTCCGGAATGATTTTCAAATCCCATCAGCTGATGCTCCCCGTAAGGCAGAAGCAGGTCATGGACGGTACGGGCTTTATATTCCGTGGAAAAATCCAGAAGTCCAAGGCAGGGATAGGTTTTATTCGGCATACGGATCTCTTTTCCGAATAACTCAAAGGAGTTTCCGGTGGCGAGGATATAGGTTCCATCGTCTATGGCCTTCTGAAAGGCTTCCTTGTATTTTCGGATATCCGTAAGTGCCAGGATCAGGCTTCGCTCAATCCCGCATCCCATGTAGATCCAGTCATATGAGGCGATCTCCTTCGGATCCTCCAATGTAAGACGATGGACGGTTACATCCACGCCCTGTTCACGAAGGTGGCAGGCCAGGGCACGGACATTTCCGCTGTCACCGTACAGGTTCAGAAGATCGTAGTAAAAATAACCGATGCTTATCCGGAGTCGGCCTTCTTTTTTGGGATCCGCGTGAGTCCGCGTGGGCTTCGGTGACTCTGCTGTTGATTTTACTGTTTGGCTCTTCTTTCTCATTTGTATGCCCGGACCTCCTCAAGAAATGGTGCGATGTAATCAAAGTTCAGAATGCCGTATACATCTCCGTCGGTGCGTTTCAGCTCTTTGGCAAGACCGGACAGATTCTCCATCGGATGGAGTTTTTCCATGGGGAAACCGGCCAGCTTGCAGCGGAGTACGAAATCGGCTGCATAGGGTCCGGCTAAGATCACTTCCTGTACCTCGGGAACATTCAGTGATTCCATGTCCAGATCATAGAGCCAGGACAGATCGAAATGATTGTACCGCCGGCTGATCTCGCGAAGTCCCATGACAAGAACCTTCTTCCCGGGGCGGCGCAGTGTATAATAATGTGCCAGATTGTAAGTGGCATTATTTTCGGCTTTGCAGTTGATGGCGGTGAATCGGCGTCCGTTCTTCTCGATCTCGGTATAGATCTTGTCGGAAACCTTTTCGGCACTGAGTACTTTTTTTGTAACGTCCTCCGGGATTCCCATCAGCTTTGATACGCCGTACGCTGCAGCCAGATTATACATGTGGAAGAGCAGAGGGACATCCACGGGGATGTTCATTTCGTTGTTCAGGGTGATGGTCCCGGCAGCTTCATCCACAGCGGTTACGGCAAAATCCACGGAACCACGGGAAAAACCGCATTTCGGACAGGAAAAGTCACCTACGGTTCCGTAGTGTTTCCACTGAAACGTAAGATGCTTTCCGCATTTTGGACAGTAAGCACAGTCGGCAACTGCTTCCGGAAGGGCATCAAAGTCCTTATCCGTCCGGTTTACTCCGTAGGAATGAAAATGTTCCGGATGTTTCAGCATGACCTGTTTCGTGACCGGATCGTCGCCGTTGCAGAGCAGCTCTGCATCGGGCGTGATCCCTTTTTCCACCTCCCGGTAAACAAGATCGTAGTTCCCCTGTCTGGGAGGCTGGTCCCGGGTAAGATTTGAAAGAACGATGAGGCTGGGGGTGATGTATTTGGTCACCACTTTCAGATACCGTTCGTCCACCTCAAGGACGATGGCGTCTTCGGGAATCTTTCCGCCCCAGGTCACATGTTTCAGCATCGTGGAAGCGATACCGCGGATCATGTTGGAACCCTCGAGATTGTGGCAGACAGTCCGCCCGTCCTGACGCAGGAGATTTGCGATAATGGAGGTGGTGGAACCCTTTCCCGAGCTTCCCGTGACCATGATCACGTCCTTCGGATATGTTAGTTTCGAGAGATAATTGGGGAAGAGTTTGATCACAAATTTCCCCGGAAATGTACTTCCATCCTTATGAAAGATCTTCTCGGCCAGCAGGATGGACTTGCCGAGAAAGGTACCCATCAGTCGTACCATGGTTCGATTCCTTTCTCTTCGTATTGCAGAATTCTGCAGCTTGTCGCAGCAAAGGTTATAAGGCAAAGCGGCGAACGGTTATATTTTATCACAAAACAGTTGGAAAAGGGATATTTTTCTGATAGAATAGTATCTATGCGAATTCTAAAAAAAGGTTGCAATTCGTTTAGGGATGTGATATAGTTTCAAAGTATGATTTTTTGAAGAATTATCAAGGAGGTTATCCCCGTGAGACTCGGACTTACCATAGCATTTGTTGTTGTATGTGTTCTGCTCAGTATCGTTGTCCTGATGCAGGAAGGAAAAGAGAATGGTCTGACCGGCACGCTGACAGGAAGTGTAGATACTTACTGGTCAAAGAATAAAGGACATTCCAAAGATGCTGTGATCAAGAAGGTTACAGTTGTTCTGGCAGTTCTGTTCTTTGTGCTTGCCATCCTGCTCAGTTCCAAGTGGGTTGCGTAACTTCAGGTTCGGTAAGTATCTCCTTATATGTGCAGGTAAAGGTGCTTCGGACATCGGTTCGAGGCACCTTTTATATTACAGGGGTTATTCCCACCGTGAGTGATTTGTGGTATTCTGTAAATGATA
>CAMPAX010000236.1 GCA_946633495.1 uncultured Lachnospiraceae bacterium
GAGGCATTAGGCTAGTGCCATTAAAGGACCGGGGCAGAAAAGCTTCGGGAATTTACAAATATCAACCACGAGTTGGTAAATAGCCATTCGGCTTTACGGACAGCCGGATATGAGGAGCATTTTTGAGCACTGTGCTTTCAGGCACTTCCCCCGGTCCGGGTATTTTTTGCGTTGGTTTTTGAAAGAAGTTTTATTCTGGCAAAAGATCATGATGCGTATCTGTTGTATGAGTATATGAAAAAAAACCTTTCACTGTCCGTGTGAATCAAAATGCTGTATCCCGGTATGACAGTTCTGTGACATATGGCATGCTATAGTAGCGTCAATGAAAGCAAAACAAAGAATACCAGGGAGGGAATAATTATGAATCAGGTATTTTTGAATAATGAGATGAAGCTTACGATCCCCGAGGGATTTGAGGAGATTTCTCCGGAGGAAGTGCAGGCAATGACTGCATGCAAGGGGCAGGCGCCCATGTGGAATATCATAAACAGGGAGGATCATATCCTGATCTCTGCCAGCTGGGTGAAAGCCGGTTGGCTTGTATCTCATCTGCTTAGCGCAAAGGATATGGTGAAGTCCATAAGAAACCGATACAGATCTATGGAAGCATCCGCATTCGGAGGAACCTACAGCGACATCACAGAAACAACCCTGGATGGCAGGAAGGCATATATGTATTCGTGCGCATACAGAGCTGCGACAAAGGAAGGCGAGATGCTTGAAATGATCCGTGAGACCGTAGTGGTAAAGATCGGAAGTGTGTTCTATGTATTCCAGTCCGTCTGCCGTGATGGTCTTAAGGATAAAGGGTTCGAAGCCTTCCATAAGGTGTATGATTCTGTTCAGTTTGCAGTCGCGGCATGAATCTGATGCTCATATGATATGAAAACTCCTCCCAGGGGAATGGGACTTTGATCTTAGGGGATTATGCCCGTTTCCATAACTCCATGCACAGCATAGTGATATCACCAATTTATTATGTGCCGTCCGAATAAGGATCAAGTTCCTTTCGGACGGCTTTTTAAGTGTTCTTCACTTCCTTATTCTCCTTGTATTTTAGTGTAAGCACCCTTCACCTGAAGGACTGGTGAGACTACGCTTCTTCAAAAACGTGACAAAAGTCATGCCCCAAATCTATCTTTTTTCACTCCAATTTTCGGAATTCACACAATATAATAAAGTCGTAAAGTGAAGGATGGGAACCGGCAGGGGAATCTGCCGGAGATTAAGGATAAGAACCGGTCATAAATCAGGATCAAACATCCGGAGGGAACAGCATGAATATCATTTTAAAGACAAATGATCTGACGAAGAAGTATGACAACAAAGTTGTGGTGGATAACCTGAATCTGGAAATCAGGGAGGGAGAAATCTTCGGACTTCTGGGGCCAAACGGTGCAGGTAAAAGTACCACCATGAACATGATCTGCAATCAGGTGAAGCCGGATTTCGGAAGTGTTGAATTCGAAGGAAAGGATTTCCGGAAGAATAAAAGGGAGCTGGCCGGCAAGCTGGGGTATATCCCTCAGCATCTGGCGATCCACGGGAGCCTGAAAGCCTGGGAGAATGTGGAGCTCTTTACATCCCTCTACGGCATCAAGGGCACCGAACTGAAGGAAAGGATTGACGAATCTCTGGAATATGTGGGACTATCCGAGCGCAGAAATGAATACGCAAAGAAATTCTCGGGAGGTATGAAGCGCCGTCTCAATATCGCCTGTGCCATCGGCCATCATCCGGACCTTTTGATCTTCGATGAACCGACGGTAGGGATCGATCCTCAGTCCAGAAATTTCATCCTGGAGAAGATCAAGGATTCCAATCGGAAAGGCGCAACGATCATTTATACCAGCCATTACATGGAGGAGGTGGAGGCAATCTGCACCCGGATCGCCATCATGGATAACGGTAAGATCATTGCCTGCGGCACATCTTCGGAGTTAAAGAAGCTTGTGGTGGATGATATATCGTCCATCACACTGGAGGAAGTGTTCCTGACTCTGACAGGAAAGAAACTGAGGGATGTTTAAGTGACTGAAAAAAACGGTCAGAAAGAAAAGAGAGAAGAAAAATGATTCGATATCTCATCAAAAATAATTTCAAGATCATGTTTCGGAATCCGGTGAATATCCTGATGTTCACTCTGTGTCCGATCCTGATCTCTGCGATCCTCATCAGCGCATTTTCCTCACTGCTGAACAGCTACCATGCTGCGGATCAGTTCAGTGTCGGAATAAGAGTCGAGGCGGACAGCGAATATGCAAAGGGCGCAGCGATACTCAGTGAGATGGGTAAGGAAAGCGGGATCACGTTCGTATCCTATGATACCGGAGATCCGGAGCAGTTGATCCGGGAACAGAATCTGGGCGGATTTGTGACATTTACGAAGGAAGGCTATACGATCTTTGAGACCGAGGATGCTGAGGCAGAGGGCGCGAAGCTGGAATATATGATCTCTGCGGTGTATAACGGTGCGATCAGCGGTGATGTGGCCGATATAACCCTTTCCGTGGAAGAGCCAAAGGTGGATCCGGACATCGACTCCACGGATTATTACGGGATCGTCTTTCTGGTCTACTTTTCATGGTGTGCCATCGTCTGTGCGGCAGGGCTCCTCACCCAGGAGAAGAAGCACAGAATCCTGGACAGGTACCGGATCTCGGATCTTTCCTCTGCTGCGATCTATCTGGGGAGAGTGATCCCCGTGATCGCAGTGGTAACTCTGGGGATTGGCGTTGCGGCGGTTTTTGCATCTGTGATCTTAGGCGTGCATTGGGGAAATATTCCTGTCACGGCATTGCTGATCCTTCTTAGTGTAATGGCGGG
>CAMPAX010000237.1 GCA_946633495.1 uncultured Lachnospiraceae bacterium
CGTCAGCTGCTCATAGTCGGCCGAACCGCCCTCCCGGGCCACATAGTAGGCCACCAGATTATCCTCATCCACATCAAGGTAAATATCAGAAATCTCAGAGAATCCTTTCATAATACGAAGGATCTCATCGGACTCGATCCGGAACCCTCGAACGCTTAACTGGTCATCTTCTCTGCCGAGGATCTGGATCTCCCCGTTGGCGTCATAGTATCCGATATCCCCCGTGCGGTACATTTTCTGATTGATGGGAGAATCGGCGAAGGGATTATCCACGAAATGCTGCGCAGTCATTTCCGGATCATTCAGATATCCCCCTGAGACCATTCCTCCCGCAACACAAATCTCTCCGGGAACTCCAATCGGCATACGATGCCCTTCCCGGTCCAGAATATATACCCATGTGTTCGGAGTCGGTCTGCCCAGCGGAAAATACCCCTTTCGAAGCTCATCCCCGCTGTAGACCCGGGTGACTGCACAGCCGATCTCTGTTGTTCCGTAAAAATTAACCAGCCTGGTAGGTCTCTCCCTTAGGCCGAGTTCACTCAGTTTTGCGCCTGCCAGCATCAGATACTGCAGATTCAGTTCATCATTTTCATAGATAGGGATCCCCACAGCCGGAGGCAGCATAACATTGTTGAACCTTTTTTCTTTAAATGCTTTGGTCAGAAGAAGTCCGTTCTTCTGCTCCTCCTCATTAAACAGTCGGATCGTAGCTCCAGGATATACTGCCGAAAACATGAGCGCGGAAGCAATGAAACTGAAACTGAAAAAAGATCCCATTATATCTCCCACAGACATGTGGAAAGACTCCTGATACGCATTGACCCCATAGAAATATTGTTTATTACTGAACCGAACTCCTTTCGGTAATCCGGTGGTCCCTGAGGTAAAGAGAATTGTGAAAAGATCCTCCGGCCCGCAGAGTATATCCACCTCCACATTTCTGTCGAAGACAAGTTCATCCAAAAAGATAAGCTCAACATCGAGATCCTTGTTTTCCGCAAGTTCACGTGTTGTGATCATCTTCTTTATACCGGCGATCTCCAGCATGTGCCGGATACGATTCGTCGGAAAAAGCGGTTCAACCGGAACATAAGCCGCGCCGATCTTATTCAGCGCCAAAACCATTTCCGGAAAATGATAATTTCTCGGGAGCATAAGGGCTACCCGATCTTTCGGACCGATCCCGTGATTACGATGAAGATCATCGGCAGCTGAATTTGTTCTCCTCTCCATTTCCCCGTAGCTGATCTGATCTACGCCATCGTCAACAGCAATTACCTCAGGATAGGAATGCGCCGTTTTACGAAAGGCCAGGCTCACGGTCTGTTCTTCATCTACCTCGATCAGTTTTCCCCGGCAGAGACTTTCCAGTATCTCCCTTTCCTCCCGGGAGATGATATCAACATCCGTAAGCTTCTTTTGGGGGTCACGAAGAATATCTTCCACCGCAGCTTCGATATTCTTCAGCATGCGGTCGATGAAAACATCCGAATAAAGCTCCGACTGGTATCGAAGTTCCAGCCGATCATCAAAAATCAGTAATTGGAGGGCATCCTCCTCATCTCCTGCCCCTATGCTCTCTTTCTCTCCGGAAAGATCATAGACGGAGTAGCAGGAACTTTTTTCCGAAAGATAAGTCTCAATCCCGACCACCGTATGCTCCGCGGCTTCCGCTATGCTTCGGGAGAATTCCTCCATCAGCTTCGTGAAATCCTTTTCTCCGCTCACGTCGATCTTAAGAAGTGTCTTCCTTTCAGCTCGCTCCTTTGTTCCGGAAGAAACGGCCGTCTGTAAAAGGATCCCCGGCTGCCGGTTGATCCGAGACAGGTAAAATGCAAAAACACTTCCAAAGAAGTTTAGCGGACTGCTTCCGTGCTGTTCGATAAAGAGGGAAATACTCCCTTTGTCATATTCCCGCTTCTTTGAATTAACATTTTTCTCTCTGATATTATAATATTTAATATGATCTCCGGAATTTTGGATCAACTTTTCCCAGTATAAACGATCTTCTTTAAAAGCATCGGATTGTAAATACTCTTTTTCTGATGCGTACAAAATCTCCACCTTTTTTTTAACCTTCCTATAAATGTTGCAAGTACGGCGAGAAGGCAGTCTGCTACGACTGCCTTTTCGCTTTAAAACCTTTATTTTGTCAGGAAAAATCTTTCGTACGGATCACTCCTCTATCAGTGGTCATCAAGCATGGAATTGATTATCTGAAGCCCGGTAAGCGGATACCACTTTCCGTTCTTCCTGTACAAAAGGATCGAATCATAGCGTTCGACCTCCGTACTTCCGTCAAAGGATGTATAATAGACATCCGCCACTGCGATCTCTTCCTTGCTTCTCAGAAAAGATAAGTAAGCGTCTTCCCCGTCTCCGCCCAGATAATACTTGATATAATACTCAGGTGACATGGTTTTTACATCTCCGATCCGATGGTTTCGGATCTCTTTTCCGTTCATAGAATCCGAAATCTCAGTAACATGAGCCGTTGCCCAATCCCTGAACTCCTTCACCGTAGAGATGCCCATTTCTTTCGCCTTTTCTTTTCTTATATCCAGAAGCATCTCCAGTGCCTCATCCTGCGTAAGATCGATCACCGCCTTCCAATCCTTTTCAAAGGACGCATCCAGGATCCTTTGGGCGATCTTCTCAGGATCATTTGATTCTCCGGACAGAAGGACGAAGAGAAGGATTCCCCCGCCGACGAGGATCAAACCCGCAATGACTATGATCACAATGAGTTTCTTTCTTTGTTTCTTGCCATGGCTGTTTTCGCTGTCCATA
>CAMPAX010000238.1 GCA_946633495.1 uncultured Lachnospiraceae bacterium
GGGCATTTGCGAAGTTGACATCCTTCTCTTCCACGATCCGCCGGAAATGCTCTTTCAGGATCTCCTTCGCATCTTCCGTCACATGATAGTCCTGCGCTTCACACATGGAGATGAAAATGGTGTAGAGCTCCTCGTCCGAATAATCCGCAAACTCAATAAACTTGCTGAAACGGGAACGAAGACCCGGATTGGATTCCAGGAATTCCTCCATAGGTTCCGTGTACCCTGCCACGATCACCACGAATTTATCCCGGTCGTCTTCCATCCGTTTCAGGAGCGTATCTACCGCCTCCTGGCCATAGTCACCGCTTTCCTTATTGTTGGTAAGGGTATAAGCCTCATCTATGAAAAGCACGCCTCCCAGGGCTTTATCGATCACCTCCTGGGTCTTCTGCGCAGTCTGACCTACATAGCCCTCCACAAGACCTGCCCGGTCCACCTCCACCAGCTGGCCTTTGCTGACCACGCCCAGCGCCTTGTAGATCTTCGCCAGAAGTCTCGCCACGGTAGTCTTACCGGTACCGGGATTTCCGGAGAAAACCAGATGCAGAGACATTTCTGTCTGAGAAAGTCCCATATCTTCCCGGATCTTTCGGATCCGTATCACATTAATCAGGTTGCTGAGGTTCTTTTTTACCCCTTCCAGTCCGATGAGCCGATCCAGTTCTTCCATCAGCTCGTCTAATTCCCGGTCTGCGGAATACTGATCCGGTTCGGGATAGTCCGCTGCCTCCGCACGGCGCCGTTCCAGGCGCCCCATGTACTCTCCGGAGGAACTCCGCCGGTTCGCAGTCTCCGAATCTGAGGAACCGCGTCCTGTTCTTTCGCCTGAACCATAACCGGACCGCGAAGCACCTTCCGACCCTCTCCTGCTTCTCTCTTTGCTGCCGCCAAAATTCGAGGCGGATTTATTCTTACTGCTGGGCATGTCGATCCCGCCGGGGCAGATATCATCCCCATCCGGATAAGGACTTCCGTCCATGCACCAGGGAGCTTCCGGTTTCGGCGGATCCTCTTCAAAATAACTGGCCGCCTTGCTGAGATCCACGCCCGCATCCGGCATGGAGCTTTTTGCCCCCGGGATTCCAAACGTAGGATCTCCCTTCCCGCCTCTTCGGTAGGGATCCTGAGTATAGTAGAGCCCATGCTTCTTCAGGTAATCATTCAGCATATTGATGTAATCCGTAAGTTTCTGGATCTCCGCTTCGCTGACCCCTCCGAAAGCGATATATTCCAGTCCCAGATCCCGGAAAGTATTCACCAGAAAACGGGACATGGACATGGAAGAACCCGGAGGACCCATATTCCCCGCCTTATCATCCCGCACAAAATACATCAGTGACGTGGGCACCTTCTCCATGATCTGCGGATTCAAGCTGTTGGCGCTCCGGTACTGAAAAAACTGCTGCGTGGTAAGATTCACGCCGATCAGTTCATTTACCATAGCCACCTGCCGGATTGGATCCGCGCTTTCGGGATCATGCAGATATCCGAGGAATGTCAGGTAATCTCCCTGAAGCCTTTCCGGGAGGCGTACCATTGCCTCCGACGGATAGACACTGTGCCGACGGTTATTGATCTCATTTGCATGTTCCAGCGATTTACTGATGGCCACCGCGGTGTTGATATCCGGAGCCATACCAGGTCCGCCCTGCATGCCCATAGGTGGTCCCTGCATGCCGGGACCGCCCATGGGATACCCCCCCTGATTCTGGGGCGGATACCCGTAACCGTACTGACGGCTCATGGTTGCCTGATAGATATTTTCACGCTCCCGGGATTTTTCCTGTGCATGCTCATAGGCATCCATCACATCAAATAAGGAGCTGAATATACTTCTTCTCCATCTTGTCATAGCAGAACCCTCTGTCTAAATCAGAATAACGTCCTTTCGAATCACTGATCCGACACGCCCCGTATCGGAATCACCCTCACGGCACTCTGCGCCTGATGCTGCCGGAGTACAGCGAAATACTCCTTCACCTCCACCAGGGAGGGAAGCACCGCTTCCGCTTTCTCCTTCATCTCCTCCGTTGCAGGAAGAAGGTCCGGTACCATAATGGGATGCATGCCGGCAGCATGCGCCGCACGGATCCCGTTGTGGGAATCCTCGATCACATAACAGTCCTCTGCATTCTCGCCCAAAAGCTCCGCCGCGCGAAGAAAAATATCCGGCTCCGGCTTGCTCCTGGTCACCTGTTCCCCGCCCACTACCACATCAAAGTTCTGCAGAAGACCGGCATGATCCAGTTCCACCGTCAGATCCTTTGTCTGCGTGGAAGATGCCAATGCGATACGGTATCCCTCATCCTTCAGATAAGAAAAAAGCTCGTGTACCCCCGGTTTTATCACCTGTTTTCCGTCTCCGAATTTTTCCTGAAAAAGGCGGTATACATCCGCAGAAAATTCTTCCACAGGAAAATCTTCTCCGTAGGTTTCCAGGATCATTCGCCTGGTCATGGCACCGGTGATCCCGATGCAGCGGTGACAAAGCGCTTCCACATCCGCCTCTTTTCCCATATGATATTTATCCGTCAGCTCTTTGCAGCAGTCGATATACAGACGTTCCGTGTCGAAGATCACCCCGTCCATGTCAAAAATGACCGCCGGAAGTACTTCCTGTCTTTGTATCATATTCCAGTCCTTCTATATTTCAACAG
>CAMPAX010000239.1 GCA_946633495.1 uncultured Lachnospiraceae bacterium
ATATTTTGAGTTACTTCCGGGATTTCGGAAGCACTTCGGAATCATGCAAGCTGTAAATAACAAACTTCCCATCTGTCATTCTGAGCGAAGCGAAGAATCTTACCGGCTTTGCGAGGTAAAAGATCCTTTTGGCAGAACCACAGCTGGGGGCAAAATACCTTTTGACCCCAGCATCATGTAATATGGGAAGTTTTTTACATAACAGCCGGCGGACATGGATCATCGGGGAAAGGAGGCTCATATGTTAGACGAGGAATATGATGAATATGACGATTATCCGCGTGAACAAAAAAGCTTCGGAGAACGTGCAAAAACGGCAGTGTTCGGGATTGTGATCGCTGCATTGGTCGTGGCAGTCGGGGCAACCTTCATTTCCAGGCAGTTCCGATCCACGGATGCTTATGGCAGGATCGTTGCGGCAGGTGAGCTCTACGACGCCCCTACGTATCAGGAGGAGTTTTCTCCGGTCAGTTATGAAGTGATACATCCGGAGCTTGCCACCAGTGCGGTGGAAGAGGTGATCACCGAAGCACCGGAATCATCGGAGCAGACGGCCGCCGAAGCTGATGAGGAACGAAATCAGAAGGCGATGGACAGCCTTCTGAAGATCGACAGGGATTACGTTCAGAGTCTGGTGGAAGAACGAAAGAAATACAAGACACATCAGATCGTGAATGTGGAAACACCCATTTCCACGGATCCGTCCATACCGATCAATCTGGCGGAAGGAAATGTGGATTATTATGCGGGAACCATTGCTCCGGCAATCTTCGTGAATCCGGCGGAGGTTGGAGCGGAGTACCTGGGCAACTGGAAGATCACGGCGTACTGCGCCTGTGTGATCTGTTGTGAGAAGTCTGACGGGATCACGGCCAGCGGTGCCATGGTTCAGGCAAACCATACCATAGCCGCACCGAAGGAATTCAAATTCGGAACGAAAATGATCGTCGGCGGACAGCTTTATGTAGTGGAAGACCGCGGCGGCGGAATCCACGGAAACCGAATCGACATTTATTTCAACTCCCATCAGGAAGCAAATAATTTCGGCGTACGGTACATGGACGTATACGTGATCAGATAGCAGTCTGACGCGAAGACGCAGGGCGCAAAATACCTTTTGACCCCAGCATCATAATATTTTTTGAGGAGACAGATATGAGTTTTTTGTACAGAAGCACCAGAAACAAGAATGAAGCAGTAACCGCATCTCAGGCGATCCTGCAGGGCCTGGCTGAGAATGGCGGCCTTTTCGTACCGGATGAGATCCCGGTGATGGACCTTCCTCTGGAAGAGCTGGTTAAAATGGATTACCGTGGGATCGCATATGAAGTTATGAGCCGGATGTTCACTGACTTCACCGAGGAGGAGCTGAAATATTGTATCAACGGTGCTTATGACAGCAAGTTTGATGATGAGCGGATCGCTCCGCTGGTGTCACATCACGGTACTCATTTTCTTGAGCTGTTCCATGGGAAAACCATAGCCTTCAAGGATATGGCACTGTCCATCCTGCCGTACCTTATGACCACGGCAGCAAAGAAGAATCATTCCGATCAGGAGATCGTCATTCTGACCGCAACCTCCGGTGATACCGGAAAGGCGGCTCTGGCCGGGTTTGCAGACGTTCCGGGGACCCGGATCGCCGTGTTCTATCCGAAGTCCGGCGTCAGCCCGATCCAGGAGAAGCAGATGGTGACCGAGCGGGGAAAGAACACCTTTGTGGCAGGGATCACCGGTAATTTCGATGATGCGCAGACCGGCGTGAAGAAGATGTTCAGTGATCCGGCATTGGGTGCGTATCTGGCAGAGAAGGGCTTCCGGTTCTCCTCGGCGAATTCCATCAATATCGGGCGTCTGGTTCCGCAGATGGTATACTATTATTACGCATATGCACAGCTGGCTCAGTCCGGTGAGATAAAGGTGGGTGACAGGATCAATATCGTGGTCCCCACAGGAAACTTTGGAAATATTCTGGCGGCATACTATGCATCGTTGATGGGACTTCCGGTGAACCGGTTCATTTGCGCATCCAACGACAATAAGGTGCTGTTTGATTTCTTTACCACAGGGGTTTATGACAGAAACCGTGAGTTTATCCTTACTTCTTCGCCTTCCATGGATATCCTGATCTCCAGCAATCTGGAGCGTCTGATCTATCGGATCGCAGGAAATGATGCGGATAAGAATGCGGCTCTGATGAAAGAGCTTTCCGAGACCGGAAAATATACTATCACTGATGAGATGAAGAAGGCGCTGGAACAGTTCTACGGAAATTATGCAGACATGGATACGGTGGCTGCAACCATTCGGAAGATCTACGAGGAGGATGGTTATATCATCGATACCCATACGGCCGTTGCGGCTGCGGTTTATGATCAGTATAGAGCGGAAACAGGGGATGAGACTCCGACGGTGATCGCATCAACCGCAAGTCCGTATAAGTTCACCAGAAGCGTAATGACAGCCATCGATCCTGCGTATGACAGCAAGGGAGACTTTGAGCTTGTGGATAAGCTTGAAGAGCTGTCCGGTGTAAAGGTACCCCAGGCGATCGAGGATATTCGGAGTGCAGAGGTGCTTCATAAGACCGTGTGTGAGAA
>CAMPAX010000240.1 GCA_946633495.1 uncultured Lachnospiraceae bacterium
CGTTTGGGCAATTCTTTGCATAGATCCGAAGGTTCATAGCCAAAGTATCGCCCTTCCATTTCTCCGTCGGGAAGATAGAATCCGATCTCTACCGTCTTTACGGTTCCCGAGTAACCTTTTGCAAACCGCATTCCCACCTTTTCATACCCGAAGGTAACTGTTCTGTCCGCCTTCACTGCGGTTCCCAGCACCTCTCCGGATTCGGAGGAAATGCCGGACGGAATATCCACTGCGATCACCGTCATCTCAGATGCAGACTGCCTTGCAGCATTGATCCTCTCCACTGCTTCCTTCTGGATTCCTTTTACCTCACGGGTCAGTCCCACTCCGAAGACAGCGTCTATGATGATCCGATATCCCGCCAGGGAAGTAGATGAACCATAACCGGCACCTGATACCGAATCCAAAGAGTGTTCAGCCAAATCCCATACCACATCCCCGGGGATAAACTCCACACCGGCTTTCTCTGCCAGCTCCACCTGTTTTTTATAAGCCTCCGTGGCTTTGGAGATCCCGTTCAGAGCCCATACCGCGACCCGGTACCCTCTTTGATGCAGGATCCTCGCCGCAGCGACACCGTCTCCTCCGTTGTTGCCGCTCTCCGCAACCACCAGGATCCGGTCATTCTTTTTGTCTAACGCGATAGCTTCCGCTTCTTCTGCCACAGCAAGAGCTGCCCGTTCCATAAGAACGAGCTGTGGTACTCCGATCTCTTCTATCGTATAGCGGTCGATCTGTGCCGCCTGCTTTCCCGTAACCAATAACCGCATCTTACTCCCCTTTATCCGGAATTCAGATCCTCACATTTCTGTAATCAGTGAAAACAAAGATCACAGTGCATCCATCAGGCCTTCCCAGCCCTTCTCTTCGTAGATCCTTTTATAATAAGCAACTTCATCGCGGATCATCTCATCGATCACCTGCATACCCAGAAGCTCCACCGGTGCCTTGTCGTCGGTCATGATATGATCCCCTGCCTGATACATAAGACACCCTTCCTCCACGGAATGCATCATGGACAGAAGTTCCTCTTCTTTCTCCTTCGCAAGATTCAGACGAAAGCGCTCCATCAGACCTTCTCCGCCTGCGAAGAGCTCCCGGTTGGTATTCATCGAGACATCCACAGTCACAACCTCCGGGAAAACGGAAGCGATGGTATCGGAAAGATAATCCGTGATCCGCGCCTTATCCGATACACGATCCGATCCACGCATATTCATATTGACCACCATAACTCCGTCACTTCGAAGGTGATCCTTCACCAATGTAAAGAATTCCACAGTGGACATCTGAAAGGGAATGGTAATATCCTGATACGCATCCACCATGATCACATCATATTTGCCGTCTTCGGTACCGAAAGCTCCGTCCTTCTCCCAACGTTCGGAGGAAAGGGCATTCAGAAATGCGCGTCCGTCATAGGTTGCCACGGGAACGCTGTCCGGAAGGTCGAAATATTCATGGGCAAGATCCGTGATCTTCTGATCGATCTCCACTCCTTCCACATTCATTTCCCCGAAATACCTCTTGCACTGGGTTGCATAGGTTCCGGTTCCCATACCGAGGATCAGAACATCCAGCGGACGGTCCTTCTCATAGATCCCCGCCATGTACGGCGCGGCCATGGCATAATCATAATACATACCGGTGAGGCGTTTCTCCTTCTGGTATACGGACTGTACACCGAAAAGGACATTTGTGGAGAGAATGATCCGGTCATCATTTTCCTTTACCTGCAGATAATTATAGATGGATTCATCCTCCACGGTAAGGTGACTCTGCCAGAAGGCAAAGCTTCCGCTGTGCCCGAAGATGCAGCAGAGGATGAAAATCACCATGGCGATGGGAACCTTTTTTACAAAGATCCTGCTGCTTGCAAAATAAACGATGGCCAGCACCAAAAGGATTCCCGCAAAGATCAGAAATGTTATGGACGTACCCACCGCCGGGATGCTGACAAAGGTGGGGACAAAGGTTCCGATGATGCTTCCGATGGTATTGGATGCATTAAGATTTCCCACGATCTTACCGCTGTCATCCAGACTGTCCACCGTGTATTTCACCAGAGACGGTGTCACGGTCCCCAGCAGGAAAAGGGGAAACACGAAAATGATCATGCAGGCCGCAAATGCAGCGATCACCAGAAAGTTGGTATTGATGGTAAATACCAGAAGCCCCGAAATGCCGAGTATCACATATTTTCCAACCACCGGGATCAGAGCGATCCAGATGGCGGCAAAAATGATTCGGCCGTAGAGCCGGTCCGGATTCGGATTCTTATCCACCTTCCGGCCGCCGTAGATATTCCCCAGTGCCATGGCGATCATGATGGTACCTATGATGATAGTCCACACAATCTGAGAGGAACTGAAATAGGGCGCAAGGAGCCGGCTCGCTCCCAGCTCCACCGCCATCACGGACATCCCCGCAAAAAATTCCGTCAGATACAGATAATACTTGTTGCGCAGGATTGGCCGATCCGCAGCAGTGACTGTTTCTTTGTTAGCTCTCATAAATGACTCCCTTA